>NC_010085.1:1200000-1500000 GCF_000018465.1 Nitrosopumilus maritimus SCM1
TCATCAAAGGTCCAATAGTAACCCATGTTGTTTTGAACCCACTCCAGGTATGAGATACATACACCACCAGAGTTGGCCAAGATATCAGGAATAACCAAAATGTTCTTTTTGTAAATGATTGGGTCTGCTTCAGGTAGTGTTGGACCGTTTGCAGCTTCGGCAATAATTTTACATTTTAGATTTTTAGCAATTTTAGCATCAATTTGATTTTCCAGTGCACCTGGAACTAGTACATCACATTTTGTTGTAAGTAATTCTTCAGTAGAGATTTTTTTGCTACCAGGGAATCCAACTACGCTTCCTTTCTTTTGTTTATGTTCAAGGATTTTGCTAACCTTTGCACCTTTTGGAATTGAGATGGAACCTTTAGAGTCACTGACTGCAATTACTTTTGCACCCATCTTCTCCAAGTATTCACCTGCAAATGTTGATGCATTACCAAATCCTTGCAAAACAACTTTGGCTCCTTTGAGATTAACTTTCAGTGTCTTTGCAGCTTCTCTAACGGTATATGCTGCACCTAAACCAGTTGCAACATTTCTTGCAAGAGAACCACCCATTGAGATTGGTTTACCAGTAATAACTCCTGGAGAGTATTTGTTTCCGTTTAGTTTGCTAAATGTATCCATGATTTGTGTCATCTCTTTTCCTGTTGTGTAAACATCAGGAGCTGGGATGTCTTTTTCTGGACCAATAACTTCAGAAATTTTATATGCAAATCCACGAGTAAGTCTTTCTAATTCATTTTCACTAAGCTTTTCAGTTTTTGGATTAACGTAAATTCCACCTTTACCGCCACCTAGTGGAACATCAACAATGGCACATTTCCAAGTCATCCAAGATGAGAGTGCCATGACTTCGCGTTCCATGTACTCAACACCACCTTCTGGGTTGAAGTATCTGATACCGCCTTTGTAAGGACCTCTATCGTTATTGTGTTGACTTCTAAAACCGGTGAAAACTCTAACCTTTCCATTATCCATAGTAACTGGAATTTTTACTCTGAGAATTCTATTTGGTATTGCAAGATAATCGCGTATACCTTTGTCTTTAATTCCAAGAATATCACATGCATCATTAACCTGTTTTGTTGCATTTGCAAAAGGATCATTCTTTACCAAGACGATCGATCTAGGAATATTCCAATTATATAAGTTTGGTTAAAAATTCCTGATCGCATTTCATAAAATGTGAATTAGATGTAGACTTTTTTGTGATTCATCTTTCTGTCCAGTTTATCAATTGCCTCATCTAAAGCAGAGATATTCATTTCAAGAAAGTTAGACAAGTGGAATATTGCACCATATTTTTCACCAATTTTTGAGACCATGTTGTTTTTCTCAAGTACTTTCATGTGATGTTGTACGGCTTTGTAATCAAGTTCAAGTTCTTGAGATAATTGATGAGTGTTGTATGGTTTATCAAGCAAACTCATAATGATTCTAAGTCTTGTAAATCCACCGCGAGTGCTTGTAAACAAGTAAAATAGTAATTTTCTGGTTTGTTTATCGGGTTTTCTTTGCTCAGATTCTTGTCTAGATCTAAGAATTTCTTTAAACTCTAGTAATTGATTTGTCATGTTTCTTAAGGAAGATATGCTCGTTTTGCTTAAAACAGTATTTCCAGATCTTTTCCATATTCAGCCTCGACAATTACCCTTAAATTGACTGAGGATGAACTCGTGATGATATGATGGCATCAAAGGGTTATGATATGACCCCTACAATGTATTCTCCAGACGGCAGAATTTACCAAGTCGAATATGCTATTGAGACTGTAAAAAGAGGAACTTTAGCAATTGGTGTTGCCAGTAAACAAGGAGTCATCATGGCAGTTGAGGAAAAACCTCGCACATTACAAAGTACTGATGTTACACAGAAAATTTTCCAAGTAGATTATCACATTGGTGTTGCAGCAGCAGGATACATCCCAGATGCACGTGTTCAAGTTGACAGTGCAAGATTCTTCTCACAGGGAAACAGAATGACCTATGATGAATCAGTAGAGGTTGCTACAGTTGCAAAACATCTAGCAGACCAAGCTCATCAATTTACACAGTATGGAGGTGTTCGTCCAAATGGTGTTTCAATGATTATTGCAGGTGTTGACCAGAAAGGTGAATCAATCTATGTAACTGATCCAAGTGGAACATATGTTCAATTTGCAGCAATTGCAATTGGAGCAGGTTCAGATGATGTAAATGCATTCTTGGAGAAAAATTACAAAGAAGACATGAGTTTAGAAGATGCAGCAGCATTAGCAATTGCAGCAATTAATCTAAAGGCAGAGGAAAAGGGCGGAGTCAAAGATATCAAGATGGCAAAGGTTTCAACTGAATCTAAAATCTTTGAAAAAGTATCTGAAGCAGACTTGCAAAATTATTCTCAAAACGCATCAAAGTTTGTTCCTTAGAATCTCAGATTTGAAAGATATTCATTTTAGTGTATGAGATGATAGATAATGGGTTTAGGAAGTAGTTATTGGAGCGAAGTAATCGAAGTACTTCGAGAAATCATTCCAGTTTATGACAAGGTAAACTCAATCATATCGCTAGGAAAAGATGTAGAACATCGTAACCGTGGAATTTCAAACAGAGTTCTTCCAGGAAACAAGATACTTGATGCAGGTTCAGGATTTGGTAATATGTCAAAGACTGCGCTAAAACTAACTGATGGAAAGATTTCAGTTACACTTTATGATCCTCTGGTTCCAATGTTAAAGAACACTGGAACCCATTTTGAAAAGACACCAGACATGGCAAATGGTGTTTTTGAGCACATTCCATTTAGAGATGAAGAGTTTGATGCAGTGCTTTGTGGTTATTCATTAAGAGATGCAATAAATTTGAGAATTGCAATATCAGAGATTCACAGAGTCTTGAAAAAAGATGGACGATTTGTAATTGTAGATTTGGGAAAGCCAGATAGCGGATTCATCAGAGCAGGAGTTGCATTTTATCTCAGATGCATCTTGCCAATTCTTGCATTTAGTGCAGGTGGAAAACTTGGATTAAAGTTTGGGACACTTTATGGAACTTTCAAAAGATGGCCACAAAACAAAAAGCTTGAAGGTTTACTGTTAGAGAAATTCTCCAGAGTGGAATTTGAGAAAGATCTTATGGGTGGAGCAATCATGGTTGCTGCATACAAATGAACAAAGTTCTGATTCTAGTAAACATTACAGGTCTGATTATTGGAATTTCTTATGGACTACACGGACCAATACTTCCAGTCTTTGCAAAAAATGTCATAGGTGCGACATATTCTGAACTTGGATTAATCGGATTAACAAATTTCATTCCTTACATGTTCATTCCATTGTTTGTCGGAATTCTTCTTGACAGATTCAATAATGGATACTTGCTAGCATTGGGAACTGCAATCAATTCTGCATCAATTTACCTTCTATCAATTGCACAATCAGTACCAGAGATTATGGGATTTAGAATTATGACAGGTGTGGCTCATGCATTTTTCTGGCCTCCATGTGAATCAATCATATCAAATGAAAGTACAGAGAAAAACAGAGTAAAGAACATCTCGTGGTTTACAATGTTCTTTGTAATTGGGTTCATGGTAGGACCACTACTAGGTACCGTATTTTTGGAGGGTCTTGATACAACATACAGAATCCTATTCCAGATTACTGCATTCATTTTAGCAACTGCATTGATTTCATCAATTCTAGTTTCAAGAAAAAGCGTTAGAAATCATCATGAACATTTTTCATTTTCATCAATCAAAGAGATGAAGAGATTTCCTGAAGTCATAATTTTGTTGCTTTTTTGTACATCATCATTTGGAATAATTCTGACAATCTATCCAGCATTTCTAAATGACAATGGAATGACAGACACAGACATTTTGTTATTGTTTTTTGTTTTTGGAATTTCACGGGTAATTTCACTTGCACTGGCAGGAAAGTTTGCAAGAAAAACTAGTCAGACATTGATTGCAGCAGTATTTGCAGTATCAGCTGGACTGGCAATATCAGTTGTAGCAGACTCTATCATTACTTTTGGAATTGCACTAGTTCTAATGGGATTTGGATTCAGTATATTCTTCCCGCTAACTTTGGAGATTATTCTAAGCAAGACTAAGAAAGGAATTTCAGGAAAAATCATAGGAGTATATGAAACAGTCTTTGGAATGGGTTGGGCAATAGGGCCAACACTTGGTGGACCAATATCACAATCACTAGGAGATGATACACCGTATCTGATATTTTGTGTAATAGGAATTGGGGTAGCACTACTTGCAATCATTACTAGAAAGAAACTAGAGCCACAAAGAGTCTTGGATTAGATATCCATTGTTCCGCGCTTTTTAGTGCAGATATCAAGAGCATCACAAATATCTGAAACATAGACTTTGCCATCTCCTTTAGTACCAGTACAAGCAGCACCTGCAATTGCATCAAGGATTTCATCTAGTTTAGGATCATCGACTACACAGACGATTAACACCCTGCTAAAGAAGTCACCAACTAAAGGAGGATCTTGTGCGCCTTGACCTTGAACTTTGCTAACAGTTACACCGCTAATGCCAACCTTTCTCATTGCATCAATAACTGCATTTTGAGCAGATTCGTTAACTATTGCTTCAACTTTTTTCATACAGGTAAATAATTTTGAATTTATTTAAATCAATAACTACTTCTCATTCGTGATATTCATGTATGAATATTCTAGGCATAATTTCAAACATTACGTTTAATTTCAAATTAGGCCTTTTGAGATCATGATAGATTATTCACTAAATGTAGCAGGTAGTGAATGGATAATCATAATTTTTGTTGCTCTGGTTTTGATTTTGGGAACAGGAAAGCTTCCTGGTGCTGCAAGAAAGCTTGGAAAAGCAGTCAATGAATACAACAAAGCAAAAAATGACATTCAAGAAAGTATGAAAGAAGTTACAGAAGAAGCACCAAAGATTTCAGGACCTGTAGAATCAGAGAGACAGAAACTAGAGGTAATTGCAAAATCAATTGGAGTCAAAGTTGAAGGAAAGACTGATGATGAGTTGCGAAAAATTATTGCAGACAAGATTGGTCAAAAAAAGATAGACGAGTCAGAAAACAATCAGTAATTATTTTGATTTTTTAATTCGATACAGGTCTTTGTCAAGTCGTTTTTTTGCAAATTTGTAATAGTCTGGAACAATTTCAAATCCAAGATATCTTCTACCAAGAGATTTACTTACAACTGCAACTTGTCCTGAACCAATAAAAGGATCAAGCACAATGTCTTTTTTCTCACTAGAGTATTCCAAGATTTTTTGAATTAATTCAGAAGGTAGTTTGGTTGGAGTTTTTTCATCCCCAGTCCAGTATTCTCGTTTGATATCCCACACATCTTCCTTGTCTTTGTAGTGAAGACTGCGACCATCCTTTGTTTTATCTTCTTTTTTGAACCTAGAAAATGGAAAGAACTTTCTTTTTTTGTCATCTTTGCAGACATAAAGACAATGATAGTGAGATGTGACAAACTTCTTTTTTGTAACTACACCAAATTGATACTTCCAGATTATGTGATTAATGGTAACAAATCCAACATCATCCAAGGCTCGTAAAATATCTTTGAGATTATTCCATCCTGAAAATACATACATGCTTCCAGAATCCTTTAGGATTCGATAAACTTCAGTCATCCATGAAAATGTAAAGTCATAGTAGTCCTCAGGTTTGATTTCATTATATCCAGAAAGAACACGAGATGATGTTCTGTTGTAATTTGCTTTTTTTGCCTTGAAATTTATGGCAAATGGTGGATCGGTAATAACCAAGTCAATCTTGTTTTTAGGAATAGAACTCATTCCATCAATACAATTTTGATTGTAAATTTTGTTAATCTCAATTTTTTTCATTTTTAAATTCAAGACCAGTTCCTAGCATAATAATGTCATGGGTAAATCCTATGAAGTAACAATAAATCACTAATCGTTTCTTAGCAAATAGATCTTGAAACTATCATGTCCAAAATGCAAGTCCAGGATTGAGATCCAAAAGACTTTCAACAAAAAAATGCACGTCTCATGTAGTGGTTGTGGAATAGAAGATCTCCTAGAGTTCTCAAAGAATGTAGATGAAGTGTTTTTAGAATTTCTTTCAAGATATGACAAGGGACTAGTCACAGAGAAAGGACTTTCTGAAGGCCTCAAAGATGAGGGAATTGTCCGTGCTGAAGTTGAAATCAAAAATATGATTGGCAAAAACAAGCCAGACAAAATAACTGAAGAGATTCTATATTCCAAAAAAGACTATGTTTCACAATACAAGGTTTTGAGCAATCCTGAGCCTAAAATGGGCTGCAAAGTAGAAGATTTGGGACTAGATGAATCAATTACAGAACATCTAAAGGAATTGGAAATAAAACAGTTTTACAAATTCCAAGAAGAGGCAATTAGTGAGATTGCATATGGAGAAAATGTAGTAATTGAAGCTCCAACTGCTTCAGGAAAAACAGAAGCCTTTTTGATTCCAGTAATTCAGAGAATAAAAAAAGATTCCAGCGAAGGTAATGTCTTTGCAATCTTTGTATACCCAACAAAAGCACTTGCACGAGACCAATTCCCTAAAATCAAAAAATTTGTAGAAAAGATTGGGGTTAGAGTAGAGGTCTTTGATGGAGACACAAAACAAAACGACAGAAGAGAAATAATTGATAATCCACCACAAATTCTTGTTACAAACTTTGATGTATTGCACTATCATATGTGGCACCAAACAAAATTCTCATCATTACTAACAACAACAAGAATTATAGTTACAGATGAAGCACATGTCTATTCAGGAATTTTTGGTTCTAATGTTCACTATATCATAAAGAGACTCAAAAGAGTATGTACAAACAAGCTGCAATTTGTTGCGGCATCAGCTACACTTGAAGATGCAAAAGAATTTTGTGAAAAATTGTTTGGAGAAAAGATGCAAAAAATTCAAGGGTCAGGAAAGAAAGGCCAGACAGACTTTGCAATGCTTTTCCCATCACTTCGAACTCAAAGGGCTTTGATGGTAGAACTCACAAAGAAACTAACTGAGAAAAATCACAAGACTATGGTCTTTAACAACTCGCATCTAAATTCCGAACTTTTAGCAATTCAGGCAAAAAAGCAAAAGGTCAACATCAAAGTTCACAGAGCAGGACTGATGGCAAATTACAGAACATTTGTTGAAAAACAGTTCAAAGATGATTTACTTGATGCAATTTCATGCACTCCCACGCTTGAATTAGGCATAGATGTGGGAAATGTTGACTGTGTTATCTCATCTACCATACCAGTAAATCGACTAATCCAAAGAATAGGAAGAGCCGCAAGAAAGGGTCAAAGAGGTTATGCATTTTTGGCATTGGGAAATGACCCAATATCACAATATTACAAGAATCATCCAGATGACTATTTTGAGGATACTGAAAAAACCTACATCGATCCCAAGAATCCATTTGTAGAAGAGTTCCAGGTATTAGCAATGGCATGTGATAGACCAATCTCAAAACATGAGCTTAAAGAACATCAAGAAGTAATAGAGCACCACATCATCAAAGAGAATCTAAAAGAATTCAACAATAGAATAATTCCAAATTTTGACAAGATCAATTCTTTACTCAATGAATACAGTATTAGAGGAATAGGACAATCAATTGATATTTTCTTAAATGGTAAAAAAGTAGGAGATAGAATTTTACCAATTGCATTAGAGGAGTTACACAAAGATGCAATCTATTTTCTTGCAGGTATTCGTTATAAAGTAAAAGAGTTTGATTATCCAGAAAAAAACTATGCAAAGATTGAGAAAATTCCAAGAGATTATCCATACTATACTAAAGCACTAACTGAAGAATGGCCTACAATTGAGACAGTTTTTGATAAAAGGATTGCAAACGGAGTTGAAGTTGCATTTTGTAAACTACACATTGAGAAAAAAGTATACGGCTATGTCAACATTGAGCTTGGACAAGAAGTAACACAAGGAGAAAAAGTTCTGCTAGATACACCTCTAGAATATGATTTTGTTACAAAGGGGATTGTCTTTCATGCACCTAGACCTCTCAAAGTAATGGGAGAATCTGAAGATGAGGAATATACTGAAGCCAGCGGATACCATGCAACAGAGCATGTAGTGATTGAGGGAAGCAATATGATTACTGGTGGAGTCTCTCAGGATTTGGGAGGCATATCACTGGGAACATCAGGCTTGATTTTCATCTATGATGGGGCAATTGGAGGAAGTGGGGCAAGCAAAGCTCTCTATGATAGATTTGAGCAGGCACTGGAGAGAAGCATGTTCATTGTAAAGGAATGTCCATGCAAAAATGAAGCCGGATGTCCAAGATGTACATTCTCATACAGATGTGGAAACAACAACGAATATCTGCACAAATATTCAGCACTAGAGATTTTGGAGAGAATTAACAAAGGAGAGAAAACAGAACTAGTTGATCCAACTGAAGGTGACAGACCTCTAGTATAATCAAAATGGGATAAATATAACAAAAATTTAGAGACATTATGCAAAAAGTAGCTCTTGTAACTGGAAGTTCTTCAGGAATTGGATTAGAAGCATCACTAGCACTTGCAAAAGATGGATATCACACATTTGCCAGTATGAGGGACACATCAAAAGCAGGAGAATTAGAGAATGCTGCAAAAAAAGATAATCTTCCAATCGAAGTAATAGAGCTTGATGTCGATAAAGAAGAATCAATTGTTTCTGCAGTAAAAAAAGTAATAGATTCAGCAGGAAGACTGGATGTTTTAGTTAACAATGCAGGATATGGACAGTTTGGATGTACAGAAGATGTCTCAGTTGATGATTTTAGAAAACAATTTGAAACTAATTTCTTTAGTATTGTAAGAATTATTCAAGAAGTTACCCCAATTATGAGAAATCAAAATTCGGGAAGCATCATAAACATTAGTTCTGTTGCTGGAAGAATGGGATTACCAGGTTCTCCAGCATACATTAGCTCAAAATTTGCATTAGAAGGACTAGGAGAATGTTTACGATATGAATTAGGTCAGTTTGGAATCAAGACCACTCTAATTGAACCAGGAGTTATCAAGACAAACTTTTTTGAATCAATGAAAATTCCAGATTCAAAGACAGACCCAAAATACAAGGAATTAACTGATCACATCTTAGCAGGATTAAAGATGATGGTTCAGATGGGCACTGCTCCATCACAAGTAGCTGAAGTAATTATCAAGGCAATTCATGATGATGAGATGCTTCCAAGATATGTGGTTGGAACTGATGCTGCAATGTTTATGGAGGCAAAAAAGATGAAGACAGACCTAGAATTTGAGAAATACATGAGCAAAGAGCTCTTTCCAGGATAACATTATTCGTACGTTAACTTGATATACACATAGAACCCAGTTTTTGTCAAAGTCCGCAATTTTAAGGTGAAAAGAGAATGAAATGGAAAACACTACAACACAAAGGAATCTTGTTTCCTCCTGCCTATGAGGCACAAGGAATCAAGATAAAGATCAAGGGAGAGAAAGTCGATCTCAATTTAGACCAAGAAGAGATGATTTACCAATGGGCAAAAAAGAAGGACACACCATATGCACAAGACAAGGTTTTTCAAAAAAACTTTACAGCAGACTTTGCAAAAACTCTAGATTCTAAATTTAAAAAAATTTCATATGAAGATATTGATTTTTCAGATGCCTACAAACTAGTTGACAAAGAAAAAGATCTCAAGGAGATGATGACAAAAGAAGAAAAAAAGGCAATTGCTGCAAAAAGAAAAGAACTCAGAGAAGAACTCAAATCAAAATATGGAGTTGCGGTGATGGATGGAAAAGAAGTAGAAGTTGGGAATTACATGGCAGAGCCTCCAGGAATTTTTATTGGAAGAGGAGAACATCCATTACGTGGAAGATGGAAACCACGTGTTACTGCGAAAGATGTAACACTAAATCTTGGAAAAGAAGCTAAAGTTCCTGAAGGAAAGTGGGGTAAGATTATTCATGATAAAGATTCAATGTGGTTAGCAAGTTGGATGGATTTTCTTACACAAAAAAGAAAGTATGTTTGGCTTTCAGATAGTTCCGACCTAAAACAAGGAAGAGACAAAGAAAAGTACGAAAAAGCTGTCAAGCTTGAAAAGGAGATTGAGAAGATCAAAAAAGCAATGGTCAAAGACATGAAAGATTCTAAAAAGAACAACGTTGCCACTGCATGTTATCTGATTTACAAAACTGCAATGAGAGTTGGAGATGAAAAAGATGAAGATGAAGCAGATACTGTTGGTGCAACTACCTTAAGAAAAGAACATATCAAAATTACTTCTGATACAATTGAGTTTGACTTTTTGGGAAAAGATAGTGTTAGATGGCAAGAGACATTAAAAGTGGTTGGAGACGATAAACAATTTCAAGAAAATCTCAAAAAATTAATTGAAAAGAAGAAACCAAGTGAGGAAATTTTCCACGATATTACATCTAGAGATGTTAACAAGTATTTGTCAGGAATTGTGAAAGGAGTAACTGCAAAAGTGTTCAGAACATATCAGGCAACGACCGTGGTTAAAAATTACCTAGTAAATCATGACAACATAAAGGGAAAATCAGATAATGAAAAATTATACCATGCAAAATTGGCAAATCTAGAAGCTGCAATAATGTGTAATCACAAAAGGACAATTCCAAAAACATTTGAGCAGTCATTGCAAAAAAAGAAAGATACTCTCAAGAAAAGAGAGAGAGAAAAAGCATGGGAAAAGACACAGCAAACTCTCAAAAAAGTAGAATCATCAGAGCCAAAAACAGATACTCAGAAAAAGAACAAAGAAAAGAGAATCAAGACATTAAATGAGCAAATCAAAAAACAAAAACAAAAACACAAAGAAAGAATTGAAAAACTAAAATTACAAGTTGACTTGTCTGAGAAAACTAGAGATTACAACCTTGGAACGTCACTTAGAAATTACATAGATCCACGTGTTTTCAAAGCATGGACAGATGAGGTTGGTGCAGAATGGGAGAAACTATACACATCAGCACTTCAAAAGAAATTCCTTTGGGTCAAAAATGAAAACACAAAGTGGAAGGAAATCAAATAATTAAAAATTAATTTTTAGGAACATATGCAAATCCAGGTCCCCAACTAGAACGTTGTTTTGCTTGATAATCTTTTGAAGACTCCATATCTCCTTTTTCAGCTGAAGTAAGGTGTATTTCCACTGGAGAATATCCTATACATTCAAAATGAAATTCATTAGTTAATGCAAAGCCTTTGTAAAAACTCTCTTCAAGATCATGTTCTGTTTTAAGTTTATAATCAGTTACATGACATTTTGAATAATCATATCCACGAGCATGAATATTTCCATACATCATACTAACATTAACATCAAACAACTCATCAAGTGAAGAAACGCCAGTTGTTTTTGCACCAGTTTTTCTGGAATCATCAACTACTTCATATAACAACGGAGTGACTCCAGGTACCCCTACAAGTTCAAATGTTGGATTTGCTTTTGAAATCAAATTACCTTGATAAAATTCAGGGAATTCTACAACTTCAGTTCCGCTATCAAAGCTAAATGTGGCTACTGCTCTAGGACCAGCACCCATGTTATAATTTACAGTTACAGGTTGAGGTTCATTGTCAGGATTCACAGGACTTAATCCAGAACATTCAACATCCAGTATTTCGGCAGTTGCAAATCCACGCTTACCAGTATAACCCTCTTCTTTATCTTGCAAAGTGAGTATATCATAACCACTCACAATACAATCTTCATAGTTAAGAGTACGTATTGTTTGAGTATCTGTTTTTGTTAATCCAGTTAACTTTTCAGGAATTACAAGGTCTACAGTTACATCAAAATCTTCATTATAACTTGTTGCAAGACCACCTACTTTTTGAGATTTTATGATTGCGTTATCAATCAATGGGTGAGGTAGAACTGCAGTAATGATTTGAAAACTAGGAGTTCCAATATCTTCCTCGCTATATCCTCCAGTTGATGTAAAAATTACTGATTCTATTTTTTCAGCACCATTATCAAAGTCAAATGTTAGAAGAGTACGCATATCATTAGCTTGTTTAAATGGCAATAAACCATAATCTGTAAAAATTTTATCGCTAGGACGTGCACTTGCAAAAATTTCTTCTTGATTAATTGAAACACCACCACAGTTAAACTCTATTGAATTAACAATAGCAAATCCAGAATTTGGTACATGGTAGGATTCATAATCATCAGTTTGAGTTGTTACTGATTGTGAAGAAATTTCACAGTTTCTATATGAGAATGATTTCAACTCAGTAGTATCTTGCATTACTTGTACATCTACATCGAAAAATCGATGATCATAATCAAATGCACTACCAGCAGTTAATTTTGATTGTCTATGTTTGAATGCTTCATCTAATGCCATATGAAGATGAGGATTATGACCAACCACACCCTCTATTGAAAAACTTGTTCCAGCATCAGACACTATATCAGAGGTTGTTGAAAAAACGGGAAAGTTTACTGTTTCTACACCATCTCTAAAATGAAAAGTAATTACATTATGAATTCCTGCAACATAATCATAATCATGACTAATTGCTTCATCATCAGCAAATACAGTATTTGAGAAACCCTGTGTAGATAGTATGATCGTTGAAATTATCAAAATAGATGTTAGAATAGTGAATTTTGGGTAGGATTTGCTCATTGTGGTACAAACATCAAAAAAAGAAGTTAAAGAGTAAGTATTCACTGCCGTGCAGTGCATTTTTGGCAAAAAAGTATGGTCAAAAAACAGAAAAATCAATCAAAATTTTGAAAGAATCATTTAATTTCCCATATTTTCAGGCTTATACTATGCCGGGGTAGCTCAGCCTGGTTAGAGTGCCAGTTACTTGGTAAACTCTAGCGGTTCTCCAACTAAGGCAATACTCATAATCTGGAGGTCGCGAGTTCGAAACTCGCCCCCGGCACACACAAATTAGTTTAAAACCCACCCCCAACCTATTGTAAAGTCATTGAATACAAAGTATGGTTCAAGGCAAAAAATTGACATTCACAACTACCCATCACGCATGAAACAGGTCAATAATCAGATCGAGCAAGAATTGTCATTTGAGAACATTTCACTAATCAAAAAATATGACAGGGAGATGGTATCACAATCAATTGCCATTGCAACACGTCAAAAGCATCTAAGAACATTGCTAACACTATCAAAATTGCTAAAGAAAAACTGGAAGGATGTGACCAGGGATGATATTGATGACTTGGTATTTCTGATAATGGACCAGTTTGCAGATGAAAGTGGTCAGGAAACACATTACTCTTATGATCACAAAAAGATTCTCAAGATTTTCTTTAGATGGTACAAGCTTGGCTCTAGAGAATTTGTTCAAGTTGGAGATCCACCTGAGACAAAAAATGTCAAGATGAAAAAAGTCAAAGACAAGATTGCACGTGAAGACCTCCTAAATGAAGAAGACAGAATAAAGATACTGTATGCATGTGGCGAGAATGCAAGAGACAGAGCTCTAATTGATTGTCATATGGAAGCTGGAACCAGACCAGGTGAGATTCTAAATTTGAAGTTAAAACATGTAAAGTTTGACAAGCATGGTTGTGTACTTCAAGTGGACGGAAAGACAGGAGCTAGAACAATTAGAATCGTAAGGGCTACTCCAAACTTGGCTGCATGGATTGCAGTACATCCATACAAAGATGAACCTGAAATGCCATTATGGCCAAATATTAGCCATCATAAGAAAGGCAGTCCAATTACATATGCTGCAGCAAGACAGATCTTACATAGAAGATGCAAGATTGCAAATATCTCAAAACGTGTTTATCTGAATTTATTTAGACATAGTGAGGCCACAACTACAGCAAACTTCATGACTGAAGCTCAGATGAGAAAAAGACATGGATGGTCGTCTGACTCTAAAATGCCTGCAAGATATGTCCACTTGGTAAATTCTGATGTGGAAGATGCAATCTTCAAGCACTATGGAATCAAAAAAGAAGATGAAAAGATGCCAGAAATGCCTGTAAAGTGTCATTTTTGTGAAATGTACAATCCATCAGACAGCGTAACATGTACAAAATGTGGAAAACCATTGAATCTTGAGAGTGCAATAAAAAGAGAAGAGCAAGAAAATGCTGAAAAGAAAAAACTTGAAGAAAAGATCAAGATGCTAGAGCAAAGACAGATTGAATCAGAAAAGAATCAGAAAGGATATTCAGATTTAAAATCAATTGTAGATGAATATTTGAAAGAATACTTTGAGGACGTATTTGACAAGATAGAGTTTGTAAAGAATCAAAAACAAAATAGTATTACAAACTGAAATTATTTATAAAAAATTAATTTATAAATTATTTTGAAATTATTTATAAAAAATTACACTTGAGAAAATTGTTTATGCAAAAATGATACGCAGGAAAATTGTTCATAAAAAATAATTTATGAATTAAAATAATTTATAAAAAATTAAGCACAACAAAATAGAGCAGATAAAAAAGCCATGACTATAACTTGGGCACAAAAAATAATTTATAAATTTCTAAAATTAATTTATAAATTAATTTTATTTATAAAAAATTCTTAGTCTATATTTTTTCAAAGATAGAATTTTGATAGGCACAAATTCATTATATCTTTTTTATCCTTACCAAAAGATACTCAAGAGATACAGCATCTTTTGTAAGATCTTACCATACCTTACCAAGATCTTGGTATAGATACTATCTTTTAGTTGATTTAGCCTCGATTCTGTAGATAGCAAGATCTTACCATCTCTTACTAAGATCTTACCATCTCTTACCCATACCTTACTAAGATCTTAGTATCGATGCTAGTAAGGTTGAAAATTTGTGCCTAAGTAAGGTAGCATCAACACTCCAAGATACCTAAGAAATTTTTTGTAAATAAAAATAATTTATAAAAAATTTCTACATGAGTATTGAATCAAAATCATAAAACCCTATGAGAGTGTAGAGGGTTGAACCAATCAGATAATTCCCTTTAAGAGAATAAGAGTATCAAACCAATACTTCGATACCGCAATGGGGTTTGAATCCGACCGGACTAGTAGAGCAAGTTGTCTCTAAAAAAGTTCCATTTAGGCATAAAAATCAAACGAGATATTGGTTTGCACGCCAAATACTGTTTACCGAGTATTGGCTTACGTGTAGTTGGTGCAATCCAACGGAATGAAAACCTTCATTTTATGCACGTCAGTATTTTTTACATAGTTTTTGTGACTCTATCATTCTAAATAATTGGAATCATAATACAAGATTGAATTTGAAGCAAGATTAAATACAAATTTTGCAAACAAGGTCATGAAAAACATTATCGAATCAATTGTTGACTTTTTTACTTCATTACTTGGGTAATGGTGTTATCATGACCAATCCAGAATTATCAGGAACAAACCTGATCATGGAAACATCGTCTCCCAAAACATTTCCCTTGGCACTAATACTGTTGGGGATTTGTCCATCAACTGTTACTGCCATTTTTGAAGTCAGAAACTCATTTGGGACATACATTACAACGTACTGAGGCCTGTCAATTACAAATGAAATTAATCCTGCCTCAGGTACAAATTGAAAGTCAGATATTATTGCAGGACTTTGTATGTCAATTACCTTAGACGTCTCATCTACAAACTGAGGCTGAAATTTTTCTCTTTTATCTAAAGTCAGAGGCTCTTCTTCATATTTTTCTGAATCCTGAATTTCCAATTTCAGTCCTTCTAGGCAATAGTTCTGTCCTTGCTTGTTTTCAATCAGATTACATGATTTTGCGCCTTCATCAAAATTATGATTTGTAAAGAATGCCAAAGTAGTTCCAATAGACATGCTGCATTCAGCAAAATCAATACCACTTAGTTGTGATTCTTTACAAAGATCAGACAAGACATCTCCTGACATTCCCTGTCTGGTCAAAACATTGTCTGTATACTGCATCATGACTCCTTTCATGCAGAGTCTATTCTGATAAAACGACAAATCATGGCACATTTGTAGTGACGAGTCCAAGTTTTCATCAAAATAATGAACCAAACCATGTCCCAGACCATGAATACAGTCCTGATAGTTTGATGTTCCTATCAAGGCATTACAGACAGAATCATAGTCAGAGGGAAATGACTCTCCATCTTCTTGAACATCGTGAAAATATGCAGCCAATACGCCATGAAAATATCCTCCTCTGCACATGGTCCCATCCATTCCAATTAGATTTTCAATGACATCGGGATTCTCATTGAACGCCACATGTCCTACTTCATGGGATACAAAATGGCAATCGTCAATTAGTCCAATTTTTGATAATGCTATAGACAATTCCAAGGCATCAGAGTTGTTTTCTTGATTCTGAGCAACTTTGCCAAAAAATTGAGAGTAACACAACAAACGAGATGAGCCCTCATCTATTTTTGTACAGTCCTGTATATCTTCAAGATACTTTATGGCTAGCTCTTCAGAGATTGGAATAGGAACAGCATCCCTAGAGTCTAGGATTCCGTCATTGTCATCGTCAGGATCTATATTACTTCCTATCCCATCAAAGTCAAAATCCGACCACTCTTCAGGATTATCATCAAACACATCAAGAATATCTAAAATGCCGTCATTGTCATCGTCAGGATCACAGAGATTCCCAACAGCGTCATTATCAAAGTCTGTCTGATTCTCATTTTTGATTGTAGGACAATTATCAGAAGTATCGCTAATTCTATCTTTGTCAGCATCTGCCCTTACCAGATTTATTTCAGGAAACTCTTCAAAATTTATTGCAACAACAGTAACAGACAAGCCAACTGCAATCATAATATGAATTATGAAAAACCTGCTAATCAATCAGTTTTTTTTAAAAAGATAAGATATACTTTGTTTGTGATACAAGATTGAATTTAAATTGTATTTTCAGAAATAGTTTTAAAAATAAACTAAAAACAGGCAGGAATGATTTGTTCCACAGTCAAAAAAATTTCAGACATTTTGATTTGTAGTTAACCAGAGCATCCTATGATACAAGTCTAGATCTGACAAAATAAAATTTACCAACATTATGTAATAATTTGTAGAATAGATTAAATTCGTGATTTGGCAAGTTAGTTCATGGACGAAGTGCTGGCATCTCCAAAAGAGAAGATTTTGGACTTTATAATAAACAATCCAGGGTCTCATTTGAGAATGATAAAAAAGAATGTTCAGTTCTCTATGGGTACAGTTCAATACCATCTAAACACACTTGAAAAAGAAGGCAAGATAAAATCAAGTAAAACAAGATTTTACAAAAATTACTACCACATAAACGAGTCTGATGAAAAACTGTTATCTGTTTTCAACTTGGAATCCCCACGAAGCATAATCATGTATTTGCTTCAACATCAGCCATCTACGCATCAGGAGATAGCAAAAGGAATAGAGTTATCATCATCAACTGTGAGCTGGCACATGAAAAGATTGTTAGAATCAAATATTGTAGAATCAGAATACTCAGGAAAATATACCCTATATCGTCTAGTTGACAGAGAAAAAGTGTTAGAGAATCTCAAAAAATGCAGTTCAACAACATGGAACTCTATGATCAACAGCATGGTAGATATATTTTCAGCATTTGAGCAGAAATAGTCAGATGCATAATGTTAGAGCCATACCTGCTAGCGATATCAAATATTTTTCTGCAGCTTGACTACATCAATCCTTTTGATGATCCTAGTGACATTGTAACACAGGACGACGTTATTGCAGGATCTGTGACAGTTGCAATTGCAGGACTGTCCATATTTTTGACAGTGATGGCAGTTTCAGCTTATAGAAAAACAGGAGTCTCACAATTAAAGTATGTTGCATTGGCATTTTCGCTGTTTACTATTTATCTAATAACAGAAGCGCTACAGGAATTATTTCCAATTGATGATGACTCTTTTGACTTGTTCTTGTCAATAATCATGATGGCAATTCTGATCAGTTTCTTTTTTGGAATAATGAGAAAAAAGAAAAACAACATCTAAAGACTTGTCTGGTCTTTGTTTTTAGATTTAAAATCAATATTTAACATGTTTTCGTGTAAAAATTATCAAAGCTTTAGTTACGTGTGCCGACATATTGAATAAAATTTTGCATGAGCTCTTTTTATTTTTGAAATCGAATCTTGCACCATAAAGTAATTTTAATACAGAGCATATTTCAGAACAAATGAATAGCATTAGATTGTTTTCAATATCTAGTGTAACAGCAATTTTTTTGTTGCTTTCTTTGTCCGTGTTTGTTCCCGTGTTAGGAGAAATTGCACCGCCAAACAAACAGATGAAATTAGGAGTACTTGCCGAGGATGTAATTTGCAAGGAAGGATTACAGCTAATGATTAGAAGCAGTGGAAATGCCATATGTGTAAAAGATTCTTCTACAACTCGCCTAGCTGACTCTGGTTCTGCAATAGTTGTCCCAAACAATCCAATTCCTCTCATAGAAAAACAAACAGAGGAATCTGAAAATACAGTGCAAGATGAAATTACTCAAAAGGCTGAAAAAACCATAGTAATTGAGCCTACAAACGTAGGTTACTTTCCTGGCGATACAATTGATTTTTCAGGCAAGGCAAGAGGTAACCAGAATCTTGAGATAACCTTGATTGATCCTAACGAAAAAGAGGTTTTCACGGAGGTTTTTGAATTGGACTCTTCTGGTAATGTGAGCTTCCAAATAGTAACTGAGACTTTTTTTGTAGAGGGACGTTACTTTCTGATTGCAGAACAAAGTGATGACTCTGAAATAACACCTGTAACTATTGGACATAATTCTAATGACATTCAATTGGTAGTGGATGATTTTTACAACAAATTAGATTCCGAATTATTAATTGAGATGTATAGTGATCCTCTGTCCACAGTAGAGTTGGCAGTGTATGATTATGCAGAACATGAAAAATTTAGATCTGACATCACCGTCAATTCAAATGGCTATGCGGAAACTACCATAGATCTGAGCGGATACAAGTCAGGAGTTTACTCTGCAGTGCTAACACATGGAACCGAAGATGTTGATGTAGATTTTGCAGTGGGTCTAAAAACAGGTTCCACCTTACCAATAACACTCAGTGTCACCAAAGAACACTATGTTCCTAATGAACGGGTTCTAATTTTTGGAACAGCAAGTAGTAATTCTGCAGTTACATTAGATGTGATAAATCCTGATGGTGATCTTGTTCACGAGATTGAATCATACTCTGATGCATCTGGAAAAATTTCAACCATGTTTAATCTTCCTACAAGTGCAGCTACAGGAGAATGGAAGATAGCAACTACAGGAAGATCCATAGTTAACGAAGCCACTTTTCATGTAACCGGAAATGATCCCCCATTGTCTTTTGAGATAGACAAGGTAGAGCCATACGAGACAGGAGATGTTTTAACATTGGTGGGAAGTGGCGTAGACACCGTATCTAAAATTGCAATTAGCATCACATCAGGTGAAGTAATAGAAAAATTCGAGGTGTTTGCTACAGAAGACGGGGATTTCTCTTTAAGTTGGAGCATTCCTGAGGATTTAGAGTCAGGAACACATACCATTACTGTTGATGACAACATTACAACAGTTACCAAAAACTTTGAGGTCATTAACCCTCTCTATGAGAAAAGTTATTTTACATCTCCATGATTTTCTCTTGCACTGATTCTTTTAATCAAACACAACCAGCAATGTAATCAATTCAATCAGAATTTTACAAGTATTGAAATCTTTTAAGGTATGATTAACTAGTTGCTATTTTTTTAATACAATCATCAATCTGACTCTACTAATTTCAGATGAATTGATCATTTTTTTGAATATTCCAAATTAACTTTATTTTTATAAAATCAATTTCATGTTAAAAATTACATCTACAGTATTGCTCTCATGCATGATTGCAATATCAATGACTAGCATATCATGGGCTGAAGAAAATTTCATGCTGACAATCAGCAGTTTGTCTGAATATGAGGAAGGCCAACATTCAATCATTAATGGCAAAACAGAAACATTGGACGGCAAGCCGGTATCTGAAGTAACAATTCATGTGTACTTTCCATCTGAAATCATTAAAACATCTACAAACGCTACCGGACAATTTTCGGTAACGTCTCCACTGCCAGTCAAAGTTGGAGAAAAAGACATTGAAGTATATGCTCGAAAAGACAACAAACAGGCAAATTCACAAATTACATACAATGTAATTGAAAGCAAGCCGATAATCATTCAGGAAGCAAAACAGACTAAGCCAGAATCAAAGAAACCAAAAGAGATAGATCCTTTCTCAAAAATGATTCAAGAGCTTGAAAAACAAAAGGCAGAGAAAATAGAAAGAGAGACAAGCATCAAAGAACAGCAGGAAATCAGCGAGAAAAGAAGACTGGCGCAAAAAGACCTACAAAACGATCTGACAGAGTCTGAAAAAAGAAACGAGGTAAACAGTCCTCGAAATGTCTTCTACAGATTCATACAAGAAGTAGATAGTTCTGTCAGAGGAATATTCTGGCAACAATTCTTGTTTACAGAAAGGATTACTCAGCAGGCACATGAAGCCAAAGAAATGGCACTAAAAGACGGAAGAACGTCATTTGAAGCCATGAAAATCTTTCAAAACGAGGCTGCAGTAACCCAACAAGAAGTTATGGAATTTAACAAGAATCTGAGCATGCAATATGGAAACGCCACAGAAAGCATTCAAAACATGTTTGATGAGAATGGGAAACTTCCTAGGGAAGACTAGCATTTGAGAACAATTTTTTCATTTAGTCCAATTGCAAATCAAGTTTGAATACAAAAAAATGAGAATTGAATCTCAGCTACTTTGTTTGAGAAGCTCGTTTTTGTGCTTTCTTGTAGTCTGCTTTCTTTTTTCTTGCAGTTTTTTCAGCAGTTCTTAGTGCTTTTTTCAAACTTTTGATCTTGTTGTTTGCTTTTTGTAGATCTCGTTTTCTTTTGTTTGCTACTAGTGTTGCTCTGCGTTTTGCCTTGCTGACAGGCTTTGAACGTCTTACAGTCTTCTTAGATTTAGAAGCAGTTTTTCTAGTAGAACGTCGTTTGGTAGCACGTTTCTTTGTTGCCATAAAGTAATGACAAAACATGTTAACTAAATAGAGGACATATCAGATAATTTTGAAGCAAACTCAACTTTTTTGAATCCTTTTCATGCAAATTTGTTGAAATAATTAGAGTCATAATTGTTTTCAATAAACCGATCATTACATTAAAGATGAATCCGATAAAACAGCAGTGAGAAAATACAAGCCTACAATTTCTTACAGACTAAAGGAAATACCAATTAAACAGATCAAAGTGTGGAAGGAAGCACAAGCTCGCAAGCTAGACAGAGAAAACATTTCAGAACTTGCAAAATCAATTAAAAATGAAGGGTTGCTAAATCCTCCCCTAGTTCAAAAAGAAGGCAAAAACACTTTTTTGTTAATGTCAGGGCAGCGAAGGCTTGCCGCAATGAAGAGACTTGGCGCAAAAAAAATCCCAGTACATGTGCTCACAAAGCAGACATCATATAATCTAGAGAACGCAAAGGCAGCATCAGTTGTTGAAAACATACACAGAAACGACATGAATCACAAAGAAATTGCAGATTCTTGCAAATTTTTGACAGAGCAGATGGGAAAATCAGCTGCTGCAAGATCTATGGGCATGTCATTGCCAACCCTGAACAAGTATCTTGGATTTTCAGGCGTTCCAAACAGACTAAAGCTACTGGTACCAAAAGTTCTTTCGCGCGACGAGATGACAAAAGTATATCGAATCATACCAAACATTACAAAAGCAGAAAAAATAGCACAAAGAATCTCAAAGCTAGACTCGGGGTTGAAAAAGAAATACATCCAAGCGTTATCCCAATCACCAAAATCATCGCATCAAAAATTGCTAAAGCGTGCAAAATCAATGCGTATAAAACGGAATTTGTCATTTAAGATCTCAAAAACAAATGCAAAAAGACTTGCAACAGTATCAAACAAAAAGGACATGTCACCTGATGAATTTGCAGGAAAAATCATTTCAGACTATCTAAAACGTAAAAGAAGATAATAAGAAAGAGGAATTAGTTTTTAGTCTTCACAATATTTTGCAGGCCTTCCAAATTTATCACTACAAAGCTCACATGGGTCATCCAGATGACACTCTGGCAAATAACAGCTCATTGTATCCTCAACAAAGAACAATTAAGATTCCTTGAAATTTTGTCAACAACACTCTGGTGAATCTCAGTAGTATTGATGTTCTCAGACGGATTCATAACCACCAGGTCAACGTCACTTTTGTTTGCATAATCTATAATGTATTGATGGGGATCATCCTCTATTTTTTCTATTTTTGTTGCAACATTAGCACCATACTTTTTTGCAATTTCTCTAAATTTAGAAGCCTCGTTTTCAGCGATATTTACATCTCTTGCGGCATCTATCTTGTCTTGTTTTGTTTTAAAGAACATGAATTTTGGAATCTTTTTTTCCACACATTGCAAAATTGTGATTTTTCCTCCAAGATTTCCCGCAATTTTTGACGCAGTAGTAATGGACTTGAGGCCTTTTTCAGAATTGTCAAAGGGTACCAAAATATGCTTGAATTCAGTCATGATTTTTGTTGTGGGACAATATTGATTAGTAGTCCTAAGCTTATTAGCTGAATTTCAATATCAGAGCTTACTGCCAGTTATTAGATACAAAATCCTAGAATGTAATGCAGATAAACAATTTTTCACATTACAATAATGAATATAAAAAATCCACGAATTAAACCAGGACACGTGTTACGCGTGCCTAAAAAAAGAAAGGTGAGAGTCAATCCGTTAGGAATTGACAAAAAACGATTAGTAAAGAATCATGGAAGCCCTAAGATCACAAACATATCCAAACAAAGAAAAAACAAGCAGAATCAGAACAAAAAGCATTCAAACATAAGAGAAAAAATTAAAGATGAAAAACAGATCTTATTAAAAGATTCTGAAAAACTAAAACAAAATCTCAAGAAGCTGCAAACTCTTGTAATCTCCATGTCAGGATTAGAAAAACTGAGCAAAGACTCGATTAGAAGAATACAGCAAAAGCGTCAAAAAATATGTAAAGAAAATGAAAGACTGTTCAAAAAAATCAATTCATCTGCCAAGCGACTCTCAGAACTTGAAACAAAATTTGGCCGTTAAGTAATTTTTTTTCTCCAAGTATTAAATAGAATCATCATAAATTATGTTCATGGTAATAAAAATCAAAAAAATTCTAGTTCCATACGATGCAACACCTAGTAGCGAAAAGGCTGTCAAAAAAGTGCTGCCTCTAATTGAGAAGCATGACTCAAAGATTCTATTTTTATCGTGTGTACATGACAAGGCGACATTTGGATTCTTTAAGACAAAGTCTGATAAACGCGAGATTGCCAAGGAAAAGAAAAAAGCTGAGAGACATCATGAAAGGCTGAAAAAAGAAGCAGCAAAATTTGGCATTCCTTCAAGCTCAAAGATAATCAAGAGTGATTTGGAATCAAAATCAATCATTGAATATGCAAAAGATCAAAACGCGGATTTAATTGTGATGAGTAAATCAAAAATCGGAACACATGCTGAAAAAATGTACTACAACAGTACAGTTGATGCCGTTTTCAAAAAAACGCCATGTCCCTTTCTATACATCCCATAAGCGATTGTAACTTGGACATCCCACAAAGGGATACTTTTAGCTGTTTGGAATTCAGGCCAAAATCTCATCAGGATTATTCCATCACAAAGAACATATTTTAAAAATTAATTCTTGTTGTGAATTTCTACGACTCTTTGAGGAAATGGAATTTCTATACCGTTCTCATCAAGAGTAGTTTTTACTACCTCACACAATTCCGGATAGACTTTGCCCCAGTGATCCCTGTGATGCCAGACCATAACTTGTAAATTCACACTGCTGTCTGCAAGCTCTGTAACATGTATTTCCGGCTCGGGTTTTGCCAAAATATAGGGCATTTTTTCATTCAAAGTTTGTTTCAATTTGGAAATTGCCTTCTTGGTATTTGCAGAATAGCTGATTCCTACTGAGACAGATGTACGTCTTGCATTTGTTGAAGAAAATCCTCGAATTCTTGACGTGAATACTTTGTCATTTGGAATTCGCATTGTTGTTCCATCAAACTTTCTGACCATTGTGGAGAACATTGTAATGTCCAATACAGTTCCAAGCACATCCATGTCTGGAATTTCTATTGTATCGCCATGCTTGAGTGGCTTTTCTATCATTAAGAATATGCCTGAAATTAAGTTGGATACGACTGATTGTGTGGCAAATCCAATGACCACTCCAAAAATACCTCCTGCCACCAATAGACCGCTAAGATCTATTCCTGTGCTTGTCATTACACCTGCAAAGGAGAGCAAAATTATACCATAGTACAGCAATTTCCCAATATTTTTTGATGTATGCTCGGGCAATTTTGATGCAAATTTCTTTGTAAAAACGGATTTTGAGATTGACGCGATTGTAAATCCTGCCAACAAAAAAACCAATGACGTAGCTACTAGACCCAGTCCAATCGTGTTTCCCAATATGTCAAATGAGTATTGGTCAAGAAATTCCAGCACCATTAATCATACCCCGAATCCATTACAAATGGTTGTGATTTTTCTGGAACTGTACGCAATGATTTCTCTAGATTATCAGAACAAGGACTGACGGTAAGAGTTGCATGTTTCTCATCATTTATCTCCATAGAAATAGAGTCGACAATGATTTTGTTATTTGAATAGTACACGTTTTGAGAAGATGCATCAAATACTATTTTTCCGACTTTGACTGCATGATCCAAGTTGTTTTTTATTTTGACATTTACTACTGCGTGATGGTATGGCTTGATTTTTTCTTTGTCATCAATCTTGGAATACTTACAAAAATCCCCGTCAGTTGGCAATCCATAAAGTGCAAATTTTGATAACAGAGGATCACATGAAAAAGAATCTACCAGTACATCCTCTTTAGGAGTCTTTGCAAAGACGCCTATCTCAATTGGACACTTTAGTGATATCTCTGCACTTACAGATTTTCCAACAAGTATCGGGTTTTGAAGATCCAAATACAGCAACGAGGTTATCGGTTCAGGTACATTTAGGGGCAGCATAGGACAAATGTGAATTTTTACATCATCCCCCACATCCAATGCATGTCTGATATGTGAATCCGAAGATATTCGCATGTATTGAAATTGATTCGTATTTGTTTTTGATATTTGAATTTCATTGTTGGCAAATGTCAAACTTAATGGTTCGTCAACATCATGTGTTCCAAAATTTGCATAGTCAAACTCTGACTGATACTTCATCAAACTGTGCATGAGTTTGCTTGTGTTCTACTTGTAATAATACCTCTTAAGCTGGTATGTTGAATTTACACATATTAGCTTACGTGACGCTTTTTTGGGAAAATTTCCACCATCTCTTCGCTTAGCTTGTGATTTGGGATTATGATTTTACTGCCGTCATTTGTCACAGCAACTACCTTTGTCAGATGCAAACCGGTAATTTGGCACCGAACATAATCAAACTCTATTTTATCCCCTACGTTAATTTGAGGATTAAGGAATATTCCTATTCCTGAAATGATGTTTTTTAATTGATTTTGTAATGCAATTCCTATCACTACTGCGGCTGCCCCAATTGACGTGATTACCTCAAGGGCTAGATCAAAAAGTCCAAAAGTAGTTCCAAGATATATTGCCTCCCCCAGAGTAATGAAGATTAGCAGCATTCCCAGCAATTTGTCTGAGCCTTGCAGATCTTGTAGTTTGTTATTGATGACTTGTCTTGTAATGAAATATAGCACTGCAGTTATGGCTAGTGATATTACTGCTAAGTAAATGTCAGACAATTCTCAATACAACATATCCTCTTCAAAGAATTCCAGGATGCTGTCTTTGATTACAATGTCAGAATTCTTCTTAAAACTAAATGACTCTGTATAGTTTGCTTTTATGATTGACAGTTCCACTGAAGCTCCATCTTCTAATGAGGTGTAATTAGGTGGCAGTAATTTGTCGATTCGTTTCCATTTACCCACCAGCTTGCATGTGTCAAAAAGCTTCTGGCTCTTGATTCTCTTATGTGTTTGTGTTTTTGCGCTCAAGACTTAACTCCTCTTTTGTTTTGAGAATCTTTTTTTGTACTCTTGCATCAACAATATTGGAAACGGGGTATACTCTACGTTTTCATAAAATATCTTTAACTGCTCGTTTGAAAGTTTTTTTAAATAATTCTTGATGTTCTCTTCACATGAAAGATAAGACATGTTTGGATCAAACAGCTTGTCCATAGGATAACAAGGAATCTTTTAGAATATAGCATGTCGTAAGCTAAATGAGATATTTTCAGCTTATTCTTTTAATTTAAACTCCTTGAATGCATCTGATATGTTCCAATAGTGTTTGAAATAATCCAGACACCACTCTCTAAATGCCTCATCCTGACTGTAGAACATGGAACGCAGGTCTGGTTTTCCACTCAAATCAGGAAACATCAATCCTGCAGAATGCTCGTTTAGAATTACAGACACCTGAACTGTTTTTAGCATCCTTCTTTCGATCTTTCCGGATTCCAGCAATGGATAAAAGCCGGATTTCTCCAAGAGTTTCTTGCGCCCTGCAGGAATTGACGCATTCTCAGAGATGATATGACGGTACTTTACGCCACGCTTTACACGTCTTATCATCAATTCAATCAGATCCAAGGGAGTTTCTGACAATATGTTGAAGATATACTCATCAGACGTCCTGTAGATTTTCTTCCATGTTTCAAGCACCTTGGATACGCCTACAATTTCCTTTGAATTGCTAAGATCACCTATGCGTCGCAGGAATTTTGGAGGAATGTTTCCAAAGTCATGAGTTTGCAGATATTTCTTGTTTTGAGACAAATATGAAAATGAGTGTATCTGAGTGCTAATTGATCTTCCAAAAGTTGTAAGTGTGTAGAAATTGTTCTCTTGTTTTCTTATCAGTCCAGAGTTGACCATGCGTTCAAAATTTCTGTGTATTTCCTGGGGCGATACATTGTATTTTTTTGCCAACGTAGTAAGTCTTGATGGTTTTTGAATCAAATCAAATAAAATTTTTAATCTAATTTCGCTGGCAAGTTCTAAAAATTCTGCAGATGTGTATTCAAAGTCTACCATGATAAAAAGAGGAAACGTCTTCTTTAAAGTGCTTGTGATGATCTTAAATTCACTATAACAGTTCGTCTAACTGGCCTTTTTTAGCCATGTCTAAAACAAATGATTGAATTTTAGTAATACCGCATCGTGGAAACTGTTTTGTGTCGTTGTTCTGGTTTTTTACAATTATAGCATCATCAAGAATATAGATGTCAAGTCTAGACTTTCCAAACATTTTCTAAATCACTGTAGATGGTGCATCATGTAATGTAATAACGCTACGTACATTTCTCATAGGACGGATAATGGATAGAACTAGTTTGTGTAGTTTGTCATGCGGTAGTTCAGTTTTTACAATACAATCATATGCGCCATGGACAGGTGTCGCTTCCTCTACACCAGAAAGTTGTTGGATAGAATTTGCAACTTCAATGTTCTTGTTGACCGCACATGTAAGAAGCAAATACGATGTATCCATACCTTTTTTGAGCAAGAATCATTATTATTGTTTCATAAGCTTAAGTGTTGATTTTCAAGTGTTTTGTTGAATGGGGATTATAGGTGATGCCAGCGTAATGTAAGCATGACAAAAAATAGGGATTTGGAGGAATACGAAAGAAAAAGACTCGAGAAATGGAAGATTGGCAGAAAAAACTATCCATAGAATTCTTTAGGCAAGATTTGCAACATCAGTTCCATGGGCTAAGATCTAATCAAGTATTACGATGTAACACATTTCAGAGGTATTGATGTTTTACTTAGATCATTTGTTTGAGACCTTTGCATCTGTTTCTGACAGTAACCTCTGTGATTCCCGCTGCATCTGCAATTTCTTTTTGAGTCCTAAATTCCTCCAAATCTATTGACGCCAGGTATAATGCAGAGGCAGCCAGTCCCATAGGATGCTTCCCTGCAGACATGTTTTGTTTTTCTGCCTTTTTTAGAATTTTTATGGCATATCTTTTTGTTTTCTCAGACAGTTCTGCATTGCTTGCAATTTTTGCAATACAGGAGACAGAGTCAATTACGGGCATTTTAAGGTCTAACTCTTTGAATATGAGCCGGTATGTTGCAGAGATTTCTTTGCGTTTAATTCCTATGGATGCTGCAACTTCTCGGAGTGTCCTGGGAGCTTCTGATTCACGGCATGCGGCATAAAGACAAGCTGCAACAAGAGATGCAATAGAACGCCCCTTGACCAGTTTTTTCTCCAGTGCCTTTCTATAGATGTACGATGCTTTTTCAGCAATTGCGTCAGACAAGGACAATTTTTCTTTCATTTTTGACAATTCCAGCAGTGCTTGTTGCAAATTTCTGTCATCATTGGTCTTTATGCGACTTCGATTATCCCATTTCCGGAGTCGTGTCATGGATGATTTCATTGACGCAGACAAGGGACTTCCAGCAGAATCTTTGTCAAAGGGGTTAATCACAGTGCTAAGTCCCCTGTCATGTCTTGTCAAAGATGTCTTGTCGCCAGTATGGGATTTATCGGTAGTTGAATTTGCAAATGCTCTTTCGGGTCTGCGGTCATTAGTTTTCTCTTCAACCACAATACCGCAATTTGAACAAAATATTTCTGACGATTCAACATCAGTGACTAGCGCGTTTTTTCCACATCTAGGACATTTGATTTCTTGTGAACTCATGATATGATCAAAAAACCTTCCCGACGACATTGGGATTTGAAAATTTGTGTGCTCGTATGATCTTACCTATTGCCAATTCTTTCATGTTGGCAAAATATTATCACCTTACATGTTATAAAACCATCGATAAAAATATCTGTGAATTATTAATGCAATAATTTTTAAACAAACTTTGTAATACTGTTATTACGATTTTGATGCAAGGAGCTAGAATATTACCCAAGACACACTCTCTTTGCATCAATCTCGATTCAATTTAAAAAATACATCAATGAAATTTATGAGATACGTGCATATTGGAAAAAATTTCAATAATGCATAACATTTCAGCTAATAACTTGATTTTCAGCTCAAAACGGTATGAAGTATAATATGATTTGATGGGAAATTAAACGTATGAAGCAAGTTCTGGAATATTGTTTTAAGAACAACCACACATCTCCGATTACAGACATCACTACAGGTGAGATTTGCTGCAGTGATTGTGGTACAGTTATTGTTGAAAAAACTATTGACCGTTCAAACGGTTTACCTGCCAATACAAAAGAAGATTTTATGAATAGAACTCAATACGGCCCTCCAACTAAAATTGCAATCTCAGACATGTCAAAGACATCAATGATTTCAAAGAAAAACCAGGATTCTGCAGGACAAAAACTGCACAGTGATGCAAAAAGGCATTTTTCACGACTAAGATTGTGGGATTCACGCAGCAAGTCTGACAGAGCCGAAAGAAATCTTGTAAAAGCATTTTCAATACTAGACGCATATGCAAGTAATTTGGGCATTCCAGAAAACGCAAAAGAACATGCAGCATATATCTACAGAAAGGCACTGGAGAAGAACCTCATAAGAGGAAGCTCAATTCATACAATGGTAGCAGGCTCTGTTTATGTGACATGCAAGCAACTTGGAATTCCGAGAAGTGCAGACGATACAACAAGAGTGTCCAACATCAGCAGAAGAAGGTTGTCAAAAGCATACAAACGTCTTGTAAAAAATCTGGACCTGAAAATTGATCCTTCAGAAACAGATTTTGTGACGCAGGTTGCCAACTCATTGTCTGTCAGTGAAAAAACAAAACGGCTTGCAATAAAAATAATCAACGATGTCAAAAAAGAAAAAATACATGTAGGAAAAAGACCTCTTGGGATTACGGCTGCAGCTGTGTATCTTTCTGCAATAAATTATGACGAGCCAAAGTCCATGGCAAAAATTTCAAAGGTAACCAACATAAGCACAGTTACAATTAGAAAAATAATAAAACTAGTAAGACCATTTGCTGCCAAATACATCAAAAGCATTGATGTTGGAATAACACAGTAAGATGTCTCAAAATGAATTTGAAAAAATAAAAAGATACGAAAGTTTGCAGGACGAATACAAGAATCTCCTTTCAGAATACGAAGAGCTTAAAACAAGCAATCCTTACAATTTGCAGTTAACAAATAAAATTGTCGAACTTACCGCAAAACAGAAAGAAATTGAAACATCTTTGTCAGAACTCAAAGAAATCTAGTTTTTATTTTCTAGATTAATCGTAGAGGGTTTTTGTTCTTTGCGAGAAATTGAAACAAGAACCTCGTCAAATTTTTTATTTGGAATCCAGATTCTTTTTTTATCTTCATCAATCTCAATTATTGTTTTTGTCAAACCCAGCTTGAGAATAGTTCCTTTGCGATTTTCTATTTCAATCTTGGAACCGACATGAATGTTTGTGCTTAATGCTATGCTTATGCCAGATGCGGCATTTTGTAATTTGTTGAGATACACAAATGCTGCAAAAATCAGTATTGCACTAAGGGACGTTACAGTCTCCAAGGCATACGTTAGAAGATCAAAATTTATTGAAAGATAGATTCCCTCTGCAATAACTATTAACAATATAATGACGACTAGTGCCTTGTAGGATCCTTCTAGCTTTTTGAACTTGTAAAAATCAACAAGTTTTGCAGATGCAATGGCAACAACAGTAACTAGAATTGATATTATTGCATGGATTTCTAAAGCCATTTTCTTCTCACATGCGTTTCAAGTTTAGTTTAGAAAGTTTTCTATAGGATCCAATACAGAAAACTCTCTGGATCCAATGTAGTTGGGGCGAGGTTCCAATCCACAAAATGGTGTGATTAGTTTATTGTGAATACTATTGAATACAATAAACGCGTTGCTTCGCGGATAAGGGGAAATATTTCCATTAGAGCCATGCATGATATTGCAGTCAAAGAATATTGCAGAGCCTGCATCACCTTTGGCAGATACAATTCCTCCTTTTTCTACCATATCCTCAAGGATTTTCTTGTCAGGAGTACCTATCTCTTGTCTTTTTAGGGATTGTTTGTAGTGTTTGTCAGGAGTTGTACCAGAACACGAGACAAATTCTTTGTGAGATCCTGGAATGACCATCAGAGGACCGTTAAACTCATAGTTTTTTGTAAGACTGACAGAGCACGAGACAGCACGCATGTTTGGCATGCCATCCTCAGAGTGCCACGTCTCAAAGTCCGAATGCCAGTAGAACTCTTTTCCATCAAATCCAGGTTTCAGATTAACTCGGGATTGATGTACGTACACTTTGCTTCCTAAAAGCTGCTGAGCCACATCTACAAGTCTACTGTCTTTGCAAAGTCTGCTAAAAATCTCACTTAGTTTATGTATTTCAAATATGGAACGTACATCTTTTTTTGTTTCCTCCAAGATGAATTGAGGCAGTTCTTTTTTAGAGTCATCTTTTGACAATGCCTTTAGTTCATCAAGTAATGCAGTCACCTCATCTATAGAAAACAGATTCTCAAATACAAGATATCCGTTTTTCTCAAAAAAATCCTCTTGTTTCCTAGTCAAAGAGGTTAAAGAACTTGGATATACCACAGGATCAGTCCTTGGGATAATTTTTGATTCAGAATTCATTCTTGTTGGATAAAAATCCATTTCAGTGTTATTTTGATACATTTTACTTCTCCGTTAATAATGGATACACTCCTTGGGTATCATGAGTTTCAGGACCCACAAGTGGAGGATTAAAGACGCATATCATCTTCATTTCTGAAAATGCGCGTAGTACATGCTTGTCATGTTTGTCTAATGCATAAATTGTTCCTGGATGAATTTCATGTCTAGTCCCGTCTTCTTCTTCAATTTCGCCGACTCCTTCCAGACAAAACACAGCTTCGAGGTGATGCTTGTACCAAATCTTTGTTTCTGTTTTGGGAAAAACAGTTGTCTGGTGAAACGAAAATCCCATCCCATCATCTTTTAGCAACAGTCTTGTGCTAGACCAATTATCAGAAGTGACTTTTCTTTCTGCATCATGCAACGAGTCAATGTTACGGACAATCATTTTTGCACAGTCACCATAGTCAATTTTTTATCAAAATCAGATTCTTGCATAACTTCTTTGATGCTTTTTTCCAAAATATCCAACCCCTTTGTCAGATTGCTTTCGGAAATGGTCAGAGGTGGAAGAAGTTTTACAACCTGATCATCAGGACCGCATGTCTCCAATATCAGACCGTTTTCAAAGCATTTTTGTTTAATTTCGCTAGCCAAATCTTCTAGTATGCAATCAATACCATACACCATTCCCTTCCCCCTAACCTGAATATCTGAAGAAGGAAATTCATCGGATATTTCCTCTAACCTATGTTTTAGAATATTAGATTTTGTGGCAATTTGTTTTTCAAGATCATCATTTGCCCAGTATTGCTCAATGGCAGTTTTTGCAGTAACAAAAGCCATATTGTTTCCCCTAAACGTGCCATTGTGTTCACCAGGCTCCCATTTGTCTATGCCAGGCTTTAACAGCAGTAATGAAAATGGCAATCCAAAACCACTAAGTGATTTTGACAAGGTTATCATGTCTGGCTCTATCCCCATCCCTTCAAAGCTGAAAAAGCTTCCAGTTCTTCCACAGCCGACTTGGATGTCATCAACTATCACCAAAATTCCAAATTCTTTGCACAGTTCTTGTAATGATTGAAGCCATTTTGAGCTTGCAATATTAATTCCACCCTCACCTTGAACAGTTTCTAAGACTACAGCTGCAGGAAGATCAACTCCGCTGCTGTTGTCTTCTAGTAAGCGTCTAAGATAATCAATTGTGTTTAGTTTCTTTCCCATGTAACCATCATACGGCATAAACACGACATCATTTAGAGGAATTCCAGAACCACCTCTATGATGACTGTTTCCCGTAGCTGCAAGCGCTCCCAGCGTTACGCCGTGAAAGCCGTTTGTAAAAGAAATTATTTTTGTTCTGCCAGTAATTTTTCTTGCAATTTTAAATGCCGCCTCTACAGCATTAGTGCCAGTAGGGCCAGTAAATTGTAATTTGTAATCCAAATTTCTTGGCTCCAAAATGTATTTTGAAAATGAATTCAAGAAATCTTCTTTTGATCTTGTTGCAAGATCCAAACTATGGGTGATGCCATCTTCGTTCAGATAATCAATGATTTCTTTTTTGAGTATGTGGTTGTTGTGTCCATAATTCAATGACCCAGCACCGCAAAGAAAGTCAAAATATTTTTTTCCGTCTTTGTCAATTAAGAGATGATCTTTTGCTTTTTCAAACATTACAGGATATGCCCTACAGTAGGATCTCACCTGAGATTCAATTGTGTTGATTTGTTTCATGCGGTAACCTCCAAAAGACTTTTTTGAATAGGACCAATCCTTACTAGATCTTCTTGCTCGTGGCCATCACCCAACACATCTGATGAAAACAACGGAGTCTTTACAAAATCAGCATCCAGTTGTGCTGCAAAGTTTTGTAAAAATTTCAAAGATGCCTTGTTAGAAGGAGTGACGGTAGCCTCTACAAATCTAACATCATAATCCGTTTGAGAAAATGCTTTAAAGACAAGCTCTTTTGCCACGCCCTTGTTTCTATACGAGTCATCTACTGCTGCCTGCCAGACAAAGAGGGTATCATGGTTTTTTGGAGAGATAAAGCCTGAAAGAAATCCAACAATTTTTGAATCATATTCTGCAACTACGCATGTTTTTGAAAATTGGTGGCACAAGAGCACATAGAGGTATTTAGAATTCTCGTCAAGAGGCTTGTTGTTTTGCACCAACTCCCAAATCTTGTTAGCGTCATCAACTCGAGGCTCTCTAAATGTAATAGAAGTCATGATCAAAGTATGATTTTTTGAGCGTTTCCTTGAGAGTTGATCTCATTTTCTTGAAATGTCTTGTCTACGGCATTACTTGCTTCAGGTGGAACACCAATTACAAACGGCAGGCGTTTGCCTTCAGAAGCACCACGTCCCATCATTAGTTTAGACAGGGTTAAGATTTTTTGTTTAGTTAAATCAGATGAGACTGTTTGAGAATCCGCCACGATTCCAATATGATACAGCTCTTTGTGAGGATTCCACCAGATCACATCAGGTGCCACACCTTCAACATCAGTAGGATTTTCAAAACCAGTACAGTTGGCTTGAATGACTTGTAATTCATCTTTTTCAAATATGTTGATTAAATTTTTTACCAGATATTCTGAAACACTCATCAAATATAATTTGGAGTAAAACAAGTTAATCTTTTGTAAGCTAATGTATGGAAATTAAATTTCAAAACATAATTTACTGTTTTTTCCATAAACAGTGTTAATTAAACTAGAGGACTGTTGCAAACATGGGAAAACGCCAAATAAAAAACGAAAGTGCTCTAAAAAAGATCAAACTTCCTGAAACACAGGAGGAGATGTTTGGCAGAGTTATCAAAATGATGGGCGGAGAAAATGTCATGGTAAAATGCTCTGACAACATAGCAAGAAGAGGAAGGATAAGAGGTAAGCTGAAAAGAAGGGTATGGATCAGAGACAACGACGTGGTAATCATTGCGCCTTGGGAATTTGGCAAGGAACAAAGAGGAGATATTTTATGGAGATATACATTGCCTCAAGTAGACTGGTTAAAACAAAACAAGTACATCCCGTTGGATTTTTAGAGAATTTACATTCATTTTACAAATAACAAGTTAATTTAACAAAAACTCTCACAACTGGAAAAAACGCAGTAATCGTCAGTTGTTAATTTTAAAATATTTAGAACTTGGAGGATACCACAAAAATAGTAAATTCCAAACCTTTGATTATACTTCTAGCAATTTTGGTAAATTCAAAACCAGATTCACTTGCCTTTTCATAGATAGAATGATCTACTACTACAGTATTAGGCAGTGCGTACTGATTAATCTTAAAGACAGCATTTACAGGCTCTCCAAAAATATCATCCAATTTTGAATCAGAGGTCTTAGATTCATTTACTGACCCAAATGCAGAGCTGATTCTATACGCTAGTCCAGGAAGGTTTTCAGAAGCTGTTTTCTCATTGAGTTCATGCTCTAGCTTTGTAATCTCTAGACAACAATTCAAAGTATTTGATAGAGATTCCAGATTATCAGCAGAGATTGGGAAGTAGAACAAGATTGCATCATCTATGATTTTGATTGGTATTCCTTCGTGTTTTTTGATAATTGGAAGAACAGACTCTGTAAAGATTTCAGTGTAGCGTTTTTTCTTATCATCAGAAAGATTTTGTGTCAACTTGAGTGACCCTACCAAGTCAACAAGACACACATATCCTTCTCTTTTTTGTTCAGAGAACTTTAAGAGAATATCTTGCTGTTGTTTGATAATATTTTCTCGTTTTCCAATTGCAGATATTGTCTCTTGCAAAGTCTTTGCCATGTTATCAAATGATGTAGATAATTCTTCAATCTCATCATTTGTCTGAATATTTGTTCTGACCTCAAAGTTGCCTGCAGATAGTTGTTTTGATGCATCACGTAATTTGATGATGGGTTTTGAGATTCTCTTTGAGAGAACAAATGTGACTATACTTGCAACAATTATGAGGCTAATTCCAACAATCACTATGTTAGTTTGTAGTTCAGTTATTGGTTTGAGTATGCCTGCTTCATCCACTTCTGTAAGCAAAACAAATCCTAAATCAGGTTTACAATAAGAGTATCCAAAAATATCCACATTCCTATAATCAGTATACTCTGATGCTTCTACATTGTTTCCGTTCTCAAAGCATTCTGAGACAGCAAACGTATCTACTTTTTGATTAAAAGGAGTGTTTTCCAGAAATATTGATTCTGAAATCATCATTCTGTTATGATTAACAAGGTACACTTCTCCTGTATCATGTAAGCCAAATCTATTCATCAAAATGTCGTCAAAAATCGAAGTTCCCATTGTTGCAATCATTACTGCTTCTTGCTTTCCAGAATCAGAATAAACGGGTAATGAGATTTTCATAATGCGCGATTTATCTAAAGATTGTACAAACTCTACAGTGGGTTCTGATACCTTGTAGTTTCCTTTAACATATTTCAGAGGGTCAACCTGCTCGTTTAATGAAAAAATGGGCTTTCCTCGCATGTTAATAATTTGAAGATCACGAATACCTGCTTCAAACTCATTTAACTGGAATGAGTGAAATTCATGGTGCAGTAGTGGGGTTTGCTCTTCTAAAGCCCTGTTAAAGGAAACATCATCCAACACAGGAATTAAAACATCAAATGAACTAACAAGGGATTCGTTTTGTGCAAAGTTTCCCAACTTGTCAATTCTTGATTCAATGATTGAGGCTATTGTATTTCCTCTAGTTTCAGATTCATCTTTGAGTGATTCTTTGAAATTTTCTTTGATAATTGAATCTGCAAAATTGTATGCCAGCCCAGTAGTTACTGCAATGGATGTTATGCTAATTGCAAGCACTAAAAAAATTAATTTTGTACTGATGCTTACAAATGAACCCATGTATCGTATGGAAGTTATGAGTATTTTAATTATGATTAATAATTTGGTATTTGTACCACATGTCAAACTTGCACGATCTATGTTTTAATAGAAATTTGAAGTAGAATGGTAAATGGATTACGAAAGGATTTGCAAGGATATTTTACATTTTGACTCTAAAATTCGATTTTGTGGGGTTACAAATGCAAAAAGTGAGTTAATTGCAAGCATTTCCAAAAATCCTGAAGAGAAATTTCTTAGCAAAGACGAAATGATGATGTCAATTCATTATACGCTGGATAGGTCTGAAAAGCATACCAATCTATCATACAAGATAGGTAATGAAAAATCAGCAGTGATTGAATATGATAAAGTTACAATGATTACTATTCCTCTTGAAAAAAAAGAATTATTGTTAATCAGTACTGAGCCAGAAGCAGACTATTACAAGATTATTGCTAAAGCAAGAGAATCACTTTCTTAACGATTTTTTTGTTTTATGTGCAACTTTTGTTCCCATTTTTACTGTCTTTAATTTTTTAATTATACTTATTCCTATTTTCAAAAACTTGAATGCAGAAAAAATTGGAATCAAGGTCAGCATTACAATGTCAATCCAGTATTTTTTTACAAATTTTTTTGGATCCCTTACCTTGTTATACTTGAAGTACAGATCAAACACCAACAAAATTATCAAAGGCCAAATCAGAAAATCAAAAAACTGTTTTGATTCATAAGGAAGAGATAGTATAGGCTCTGAAAGTCCAATTGTACTGTACTCAAATGAAACAATACCTGCAAAAAACATCAGCCCTATTGCAATTATTGCAAAATCAAGAATTTTGTAGATCATAGCATTGCAGAAAGTATAACAATCAATGCTGCTGAAATCAGATAGAATCCATAAAATGACTTTTTGTAACGCGGTCTGGCCAAAGCGAATTTTCTAGCAGAGTGTTTTGATTTTTTGAAAGAAAAGATACGAGAACATTGTGAGAAAAAAGACTCACAGCCGGTCTGGTCTAGGGAAGAATGTTCTCGCATGGTTTTGATATGCATAATGTGATCATATACCTTGGTCAGCTGTTTAGCTTACTTGTAGTGAGGACATCTTACCAGACTCTATGAGACTCTACAACTTATCACAAACATGAAAACACAACAAATCTCAAACTGGGATAAGATGGTTCACGCCCCATTCAAGAAGGTCGTAAAGTTTGATCTCATATGCATGGGAATGGGAGCAGTGATGGGAATGGGCGTAGGCGCCTACCTTGTTGCTAGCGGAATGTTCGTCTAGCAAAACTATTTTTTTATTCTTTTAGCTTGCTTTCCTGGAATACGTCAGAGCCATACCAGCAGTATCTGAAATAGTCAAGACACCATTCGTGAAACATTGGATCCTTTGAATAGAACATTTCAGTAATGTCAGACTCGCCCTCGTTGTCAGGAAACATGACACATGCCTCCTTTTCGTTTAGTACAAGCGATGTCTGTATGTTAGATATCATTTTTCTCTCAACTAGCCCTGCCTCAAGCAATTTGTCAAAGCCCAGTTTTTTCAATAACGCCTTTCTTCCTTTTGGAACTATTGTGGACTCTGAAAAGACATAGTTGAATTTTACGCCTTTCTTAACTTGCTTTACCAACGGCTCAATAATATCCAGAGGCACTTCTGCAATTACCTCGTAGACATACTCATCAGAATTCTTGTAGATATTTTTCCATTGCTCTATGACTTTTGATACGCCTTTGACATGAGTGCTCATTGCAAGCTGGCCGCAACGCATGTTGAATTTGTGTGGAAGATCACCAAAGTCATGGCCCTCAAAATATTTTCTGTTTTGTAAAAGAAATACCAGCGATGGCACTTGCGTGCAGATGCTCTTGCCAAACGTTGTCAGAGTGTACTTTCCGTCAAGAGTTTTTTTTACCAGTCCATTTTTTTCAAGACGTGCAAAATTTCGGTGCACTTCCTGTCTTGTTGAGTCGACTTCCTTGGCACATTCAGAAGGTGTTAAATTTTTACTTAGCAATTTGAATAAAATGTTCAGTCTCTGAGGACTTGCTAATTCCAGAACATAGTCTGCTGCCTCATCAATAAGATCTTCCATGTATGATCATCTGATATACACTAAAAAAACTAGTTGAAAATGAGCTTCAACTAAGACAGGAAACATTTTACTTTTGATACCACGGACAGGATTCCAGATAATCAATTTCCTTAATCATGTCCTCAACTTTTTTTACAACTGCAAAAATTGAGCGGTACTGCTCGTACATGTCTATCTCTTCTTGTTCTGAAAGTACTTTTTCTTCTGCATCATCAAAGAACTTGTTCTCTTTGTTTAGATGATCATTTAGAAATACTGCATATGTTTTGAGATACCTTGACACTGACTCTCGTGCATCTTCTCCTGCCTTCCATCGTTTCAAATGATGGTGAATTTTCTTTGCAACGTTTCTTCCAAACTCGTGCTCTACTAGAAATTTGTGAATCTCATCTTTTAGAGAATCATGACTTGCCACGCACGGAAAATAAGAGTCCTCTTCTCGGGAATGGTGAATTGTATCAACAAATTCAGATATTACAATGGTGATTTTTGTAAGATCAGAAAACGGAATGTCCTCCCCGTTTTTTAATTCCTCAGCACATTTGAAGACAATCTTTTCTAGTCTTCTTACCTGAATGTGATCTGCACGTAATTCATCTGTGGCGCTCATGATGATAAAGTCAGTTCACGCTAATTGTACCTTTCATCCAAGGATGCAAAGTACAGATGTAATCAAACTCTCCTGGATTGTCAAAGGAGTAGCTCCATGTATTTCCTGCCTGTATGAATCCAGAGTCAAATGAATTTTCATTGTCAGTTACAGTATGCACTACAGAGTCATCATTTGTCCACGTTACGGTAGTACCAGAGTCAACTTGTATTGCAATAGGATCATATGACTCTGTGATTTCAGGATTCCAGGAATCCTTTACAATTGATACCTTGTCAGCAGATACTTTTTCAGATGATATGGCAGCAGACTCTCCCAAGTTTTCATATGAGATTAGCTGTGGTTGCTCCAAAGTTCTGATTAGGTCTTCTTGCCACTCTACCATGGAATAGCTTCCCTTGTTGTTGCTTGGTCTTTGAACGTCTGATAATGATGATGCATCCTCAAGCACTTCAATCATTGCCATGGAGCCACGTTCCTCTTGTATTCCATGTACATGGAAGAGGTACATTCCAGGCTGTGTCCATGTAGCTTCAATTATTGCAGTGTCACCGTTTCCTATCAGATGTGTCTGTGCATAGTATGGCTCATTCCACAGTATTCCTGACGGGTACACCTTCATGATTGTGCTGTGAACATGGAACGGTGACTGTAAAACTCCCCCAATACCTACAACATAAAATCTGGTCAATTCTCCTGAAACAACTCGTATTGGATTATCCATGTACTGACCGGCATATCCATTAATTGGATAAAATTCAGTAAAATGCTCCAATGCGTTATTTGGATCAAATTCGCTTAAAGTAAAAAAGTATTCACGTGCAGGATCCATTGGACGTATTGCAGGATCAATTATCATGGTGCCAAACATGCCCATTCTAACATGCTCGGACGTAGGAAATGCATGACAGTGATACATGAACAGTCCTGCTTCTTCTGCTACAAAGTGATACGTGTATTCCTCTCCAGGCATTATCATTGGAAAGACTCCGTCATTTGCAGAATCATGGGTTCCATGAAAATGAATGGTATGTGCATATGGAGTATCATTTACAAATTTTACGGTAACGTCATCTCCCTCAGAGAATCTAAGCGTTGGTGCAGGAACCGTTCCATTGTACGTCCAAACCTTGGCCCTGACTCCAGGAGACACCTCAATTTCGGCATCTTGTGCAATCAAAGTATAAGACAGTGTTTGCGGATTTGGGTTTTTGAATTTTGGAAAAGTGTCAGACGAGTCTGCAACAGTTGTTTGAATCTCAGGGGACTGTAAGAGTATTGCAAATGCTATGCTAAATCCAATTATGATTCCTGCAACAATATAGATTGTATTTGGCTTTACCACGATGACTCACTACAGTCCCAATGTGAGAAGTACTACAGATATTGCAGAAAAAGCATAGAAAATGTAAAATGATTTTTTGTGACGTGGTAAGGATGATTTTGAATTGTTTGAAAATAGATTTGATAGTTTTTGCGGAAAATATGCAAGAACATTATGAATATCAGATTCATAATTTTCTTCTTGTCTAGGGAAGCAGTGCTCTTGCATGAGAAGTATACGCAACTGTAAATCATATACATTGGTAAGCTGCCAAGCTTACATGTAGTGAGATGTTTTTACAACAGGGGTTTTGACAAATGGCAAATCCAATCTCATAGTTTGCCAATGTTGTGGCAAGAAATTATTTTAGTTATGTTTTTGCAGATATTTGCGCAATATCACATTAATCACTGCAGAATAGCTGTAGGATTTTTGTCTCTTTGCATCCATTGCGCTTGAATTGTTCGTATTTTTTTATCCAAAGAGCTGTCAATTACAAATGTAACGCGTCTTGCCACAGTCAATCCCAATAAAAAATACATAATAAATTCATACCTGTGTCAAGTAATATCTTGAGGTAATTCTCAAAGGACAAAAATAAGACAAACTAGTATATGTGACCATTTTTCAAATTAGGTCAATTTTATGACATCTCATGCCAAAGCCAAGAAAGTTGTTTGTCCCGATTGTGGATATTCCATGAATGAAGAAAATTACAAAAACAGGCACAAAAACTCAAAGAAATGCAAGAGAAATCAAAAATCGCAGTCTTGAATATACGGAATTAAAAAAATACAAAGTGGAATTCCAAGAATTGGATGTTTTCAATTCATGAAATCTCTTTTCCACATTTGTTTGAGCATATGTTTTCAAACAAGCTTGCAAACTCTCTTCCACAATGAATACACGTTCTAAAGATTTTCATGATTAGTTATGGAATAATTCTACAAAATCACAGCCAGAGCATATTTTTGCTTGAATCTTTCTCCAAGGCTGTTCTGCTTGTAGAGAGATGTTTGTCTCGCTTCTTTGAACAAGATTTGAACATTTTGGACATGTTTCCATGCTTTTGTATTCTTGTGCTCAGATATTATTAGCTGTAAGCTTGACAGCTTACCAATGTTTTTGATCACAATTGCAAAACGGAATTGACTTCTAGTTGTGCAATGACAAATTTCATTTGAAAAATTAGATCTGATTGAACAGACTATACCTTGTTTTCATTTTTAATTCACGGTTAGTTTTGTCACTTCTTGTTCCAATGTTGTTGGAAACTTCATGACACCGCGATGCCAAAAGTTGTACTCTGTCATCTCATCTCTTTCAAACGTGTGCTCCTTGACGTCCAGGAATAGTTCTACCTCATGCTCTGCCAGACTCTGAAGTGCAGATAGATAATTTTCTTGAGGCATATTGCCTGATGAAAACTCTTCTTTTAGCAATTCAAACTCTTTGTGTATTTGGTCATATCTGTCACGAAGTTCTTGTGTTGTGTATTTGTTGCCAAGATCAACGGGTTCCAACTCTACAATATCATTGACAAATATCACCTGCTTTGTCCTGTCCTGTTCTGGATAGTACCAGTCAGGGGCTTCTGGATCATAGAATCCTGAAACTTGGACATGTTGGAGATTTTCTGGCAGAGTACCTACATTATACAGTGCAATTTGGATGGCACCATGCAATTCTGAATAGATTTTGTTAGGAATCAGCACATATTCTGGTTTTCTGTCACTTTGCGGTGCATTGAGTGGTGTCTCGTATGGTTTTATCTTACCATCAATTTGCACATGCAAAAGATCTTCAGGAACGTCCATTGTTGTAACGACAAACAGATTGGGTGCAAGATAGAAAATTCCAACAATTATTGCAACAACTACAATACCTATGCCAATTGGAACTGTCTTATTCATAATATTCTCACTTTGTTTACACCCATATACCGTTTTACAAGTATTTCTTAATTCACAAATATTGCTTGTTGTAGAAAATCATTTGTTAGAAAATAATTTCAATTACAATCCCATTTCAGATTTTAGTTGGGAACACCACTTTGTGACTCTTTCATCAGTATGTTCTGATTCACTGTCTTCATCAACTGGCAGTCCACAAAACTTGCCATCAATAACGCTTTTTGAACCTGTGAAAGTATAACCATCAGTGCTCACATATCCTACCATTTTTGCACCAGCTTTTTGAAAATACCTGTGCAACTCTTCCATTGCATCAACAAAATTGTCAGCATAACCTGCAGCATCACCCAAGCCACATATTGCAACGGGTTTGCCTTTGAGGTCTAACTCGCCAATTTTTTCCAACAGATCATCCCAAGCAGTACCTGATCTGTTTTCATCTTCACCAGTATTCCATGTTGGTATGGCACAAATGAGTCCATCCATTTCTAGGAATTGACTTGGATCTTCTCCAAGCTCAGAAACGTCTTTTGGGTCTGTAACTGCATCACCCAATTCGCTTTTTATCTTAGCACATACCAACTCAGTCTTGCCAGTCTGTGAGCCAAAGTAAATTCCAACTGTCATAAATTGGGATTAACCATTACAGTATTTATCTAATTTGCTTTTTGAATAAATAAATAAGATAATTACAGTATCGGGTTTATTGGAGCAAGACAATCCAAAGAAGATTTATCCTCAGGGTTATGAGCCAAAAATAAAAGTTGATGAGAATCCAAATATCAGAAATCAGCTTCTAAATGAAATTCTAAAGGCATCACCTACAGAAGTTGTCGATACGGACTTGTTTGCAGTAATGGCAAAGAGACGCTCTACAAGAAAATTCAAAAAGCAAATTGTAGAAACAGAAAAGGTAGACAAAATTATTGCCGCAGCAGACACTGCACCTACTGCAAGAAACTTTCAGGGATTTGAGATATTTTACATCAAGAGTCCCCAAAAGAAAAAAGAGCTCATAGAAGCATGCAACAAACAGCCATATGTTAATGCACCACTAGTGCTGGTGTTTTGCAAAAATCCTGACAGGGTAAAGCTAGACTTTCCAGAGCATATTTTGAAAAAATTTGCAATTCAGGATGCGACATTGGCTGCTGCATATTCCCAATTGGCAGCACAGGCCTTGGGCTTGAGTTCCATATGGATTGGAATGTTAGACGAGCAAAAGGTGATGGATGTGATAGGAACAGATCTGACGCCCTCATCTGTCCTGTGTATTGGGTATCCTGAACAGGTAAAATTCCCAAAACCACGAAGAAATCTCAAAGAACTGGTACACGTTGTGTGGGATTGAAATCAAAATACTGATGCAAAGAGGATTTTTGGGTAAGCTTTCTTGTTGACTGGTACTTAACATGTATTCTAGTTAACATACATCATGGGTGAGAAATACTGGGCATAGTCTGTAATGGAATCTGCAACAAGTACAAAGCCAAAAAGCCTTCCAATGAGGGCAGATATACAGCAGGGCAAAAGAGATGCAATTCATGTGAAATTTTTATTCACTGGGAGGGATTGTTTTGCCCATGCTGCAAATACAGATTAAGATCTTGTCCTCGTAATTCTAAAAACAAGGAGAAATTTCTCAAAGTTTCATCCCATAGAAAAAACATGCTACAAAAATAAATATTTCATATCATGCTATAGATTATGGCAAAAGAATTTAGCTGCTCACATGTGCATTCAGAATGCTCATGGAGTGCAACAGAAGAAACAGAAGACGAGTTGATGAAAAAAGTAACAGAGCACGCAAAACTCCACGGACACGATGAGATGACATCAGACCTTACTGCAAAAGTAAAATCCCTCATAAAAGAGGTTTAATTTTTTCTTTAACGTCCAACATTCAAGTATACATACCAAATGTTATTTTGTAAGTATGTGTTTGAATCCTAAAAGATTAAAACTATTTTGCAGACTAGTTTAATCCTGTTTAATATCACATGTTATTGCGTCAGGTATTCAATCATGGCATTGCAATGATCATCCATGAATGCATCAAGATTTCCAAGTTTGCCTTCCCATTGTTCAATGGTAAGTGTTGTACAAACATCCAATGCTTCAGAATCAACAGAATCTAGTCCCAGTTGTGCGTTATCCATGACGCTTTGTGTAAACTGTTTGTTTGTTTTGATGTGGTCTTTTGTTGCAAGAAGATTTGTGTGACCTGAAATCAAAACCTCAAAATCATAATTTTGTAATGTGTCATGTGTATCCAAGTAAAGATCAATATCAGGAGTAACTCCAAATGCACGATATGGGGACTCTGCAGGACGCAAAAGGTCAACTAGCATTGCAACCTTATAGTTAGGAAGTAGAATTAACAAATTACCTTTGGAATGAAAGTCACCAAGATTGTAAAACTCGATAGTTTTGTTGCCAATTTCAAGAGTGTTAAAGTCTCCTTCTAGGATTTGAGTTGGAATAGGCCTGTCAGGATTATTTTCAGATTTTAATTCATCTGCAGCATCTTTGTGTGATATGTATGTAATATCTTGGGAAAATATTTCTCCAGCTGCACCAGTGTGGTCTTGATGATGATGCGAGTAGATCATATGAGTAATGGGTTCATCAGTTACCTCATCTATTGCACTAAGATACTTTTCGCCTATAGGTTGCGGTGCATCAACTGCAACAACTCCTTGTCCGGTAGTTAGAAACATTGTCTGGTAGCCACTTCCAACTAGCCAGTATACACCATCAGCAATTTCTAGAACAGCATATCCCTTATCAGGATCAGTTTGAATAGGAACCAGAGTGTGTTGTAACACAGTTTCATCTAATTCAAATTCCGTTGGAATTACATCAGAACATTCTCCTGCATGTTTGACTGCAACGTGACTTGAGTCTATGGCACATTTGTTGCCATATGTCTTTCCGTCAATTCCACATACGGGGGCATATTCTAGTGTACATGCAATTACAGGATACTGTGTTTGCCATCCGCGTTGTTCAAGTTTATCTGCAGAATCAGGAGTGACACATGCAGGGGAGGCGTCACGAGACTTGAAGATCAGATTCAATCCTTCTGCACATATTACATCAGAAGCTGCAATTCCAGCATTTCCTTGCTGAGTGGGTCTAAGGTATGGTTGTTTGACACCATCCATCACACAAACCTTTCCAGCATAGACACTTGGACCGCATCTGTCATTTAGTACACAGAGGTCCCCAAGAGATGCAAATCCTGGTGCACATACATTGTTGTATGGAATATGTTTTTCATGTATCCTGACATCATCTGCATACGAATACGACACAAGAGAAACCGCCAATACAGCAACCAAACTAAATAGTGAAAAGCTAAATACCAAAAAATTATTTTTCATGTATTTTTGGAATTTGTCATATCTTTTATTGTTTTTTGCCACAGCAGTATCTTGCATGAGATACGACAGAAGAGAATTAAGATATACGTTTGTCAACTGTAGAAATTACCAGTAATTATTACATCGTCTGATGACAAGTTTGTGGCAGGAATTCTGCCCATCAATATTTCATTTATCTATTTTTTCTAGACTTTAATGCAACTTCAATTCCAAGCCCGATTACAACTATTGCAAGGACCACAATCACAGACAAGAAAACATCAACTGCCACATCTCCTGTCATTACAGCAGAATCTGCTCCAGAAGATTCCATGTTTCCTGCAGGTACCCGTGCAGTCATTTCTGAATCCGCACTTCTTGACATGAACGGTGCAGATGATGGAGCAGGCTGGCTTGGACTAGAAACTGTTGATGTCTTTTGCATGAATTGTGATGTGAACCACGCAGCAACAGACACTCCGCCAAGTGTAGCCAGTCTGTGAATTCTGTTAAATGAGTTAAACAAAGATTTGCTCTTTTTTGCGGGCTGGGACATTGCGTTTGGAAGTATTACAAGTGCGACTTTGTCAACAATGTAGAACTTCATGTCGTGTGATTTTGAATTTTTTCCCACGTTTGTTATTTTTACCACTCCAACTGACTGCATTTTTTTTAAATGGTGTATTACAAGCGGCAAGGACAGTTCTGTTTTTTGTGCAAGCTGATTTGCAGTAAAGGATTGATTAAACAATAATTGCAGTATTTTTCTGCTAGAATCAGATGATAGTATTTCTCCGATAACTTTTAGTCTGTCGTCTTCTGTTGATATAATGTCAACCTTGTCAGAAATGTTTGGTTCATCGGAATCCATAAAAAAAGTGTGGGCACTAGTGTATTATTAAGACTTCTTGTTAAATCCAAATTTAATCAAACGTTATAATCAAAATTCACCCACACACATCATGAATAAAAAACAACTAACAGTTGTAATGCTTTCTGTATTGGTAGTTGCAGTGTCTGCAACTGCCGTATCATCAGAGGCAGATGCACAAAAGCCAACATCAATGCTATCTTTTGAAAAAACCATTGACGTTGTAGGAATAGGAATGATTTCCACAGATCCTGATCTTCTAACAATTCGATTGGGACTGGAGACCAAAGGCGATACTGCAAATGATGCACTGACTGCAAATTCTGCCCAGATGAGCAAAATACTACAGGCCTTAAAGAGCGTGGGCATTTCTGAATCAGAAATCAGCACGTCATCACTAAACATTCGTCCACAGTACGAATACGTTTACGATGAAACACGTGACAGAGACACAAGAACGCTTGTAGGATACGAGGCATCCAACATCGTCACAGTAGAGACAAAGAGTCTTGACTTGGCAGCATCAATCATTGACGCATCAGTTAATGCAGGCGCAAACAAAGTAGACTCTGTTTACTATTCACTGTCTACTGAAACCCAGATGAGTCTCAAAGACCAGCTTCTTGAGCAGGCCGTAATCAATGCACAGGAAAAGGCCAAAAATGTATTAGCTCCACTTGACCAGAAAATAATTGGTGTAAAGAGCATCTCTGTTTCTGAATTTGGAATTCCAACACCATATCCAGTATTTAGCGGCAGCAATATGGTCTTTGATGCAGCAATGAAGAGCAGTTCAACACAGCTGTTCTCATCAGAACAAGATGTCACAGCATCAGTTCACGTTGTCTTCCACATAGGAAGCAACTAATTTTTTCTTTTTTGTTGAATCGCATAATGGTTCACAGATCAATAATTGTTTTATGAATATTGGTCTGAATCCCATTAGATTGAACTGTTTTTAGGAATAAAATTAATTTTCATTTTCAAGTATCTTTTCTACTTCTTTTCTATGAGTGGTGCAGTATAGCCCCGATTCTTTACACTTTGGACATTGTAGATACTTGTAATAATCAATCATACAAAAAACCATAATTCGTCAATTAAAAGATATTTCGATGTAATCATACTAGTAGAAGTATGGAGTCTTATTTTGGGAGGAAAAGAATTCAAAAAAAATCACATCCATTTTTGTACAAAAAATAAAAAAATCTTTCAATTATTTTGATAAAACTGAAAGAATAGGCATTGCATCCCACTGATACATGTGATGTACTAGAACTCCATCACATTCTTTGGAATATTCCGCATAGAATTTTTTTGCATCTTGTTCTGTTGCTTCAAAAACTGCCATACTGCTTGGCTGGTTGTTAAAAGAACCAGACCACATTGTGCCCTTTGATGACTGCCAGTCATCCACCAGTGATATGATTTTTGGTCTAATTCTCTCAATGTCTTTCTCTGAGGCATCATCTCCAATTGAGCTTACTATAACCCATGGTTTTAGTTGATCATACATGATACACCATATGCAAATTTGAAATTAAAGATAGAGATGATTGTAATGGTATGATACAGTTTGTTATGTCAAAACTCTAGAATAGAAAAAGAAAATAATCATCTATTTTATTACAATTACTATACATCAAAACATGTTCAAACCATGTTTTCTTACCCTGACACTTTTTTGCAAGCAAGGTTTGATCCAGAGAAAGCATTAACACAATTCAAGGTTCATCCACATGGAAGTTGCTATTGGCATAACTTCGAGTAAACTGTGTTAATGTTTTCTTTGTTAAAATCAAATTTCATTTTGCAGTCATATTCTAGAGAATTGGAATGTCTAGTTTTTTTATATCTGATTTATTTTTGCTCAAGTTTGGATGGCAAAAAAAATAACACCATTACTTGTAGAAAAATACGATATTTCTCACAAAATTTTCAGTGAACTTGCAAACTTGGAATCAAGACACATTTTGTTTGCAATTATAAAAAAGCCAAAACGTGCTCAGGATATTTCAAAGGAGACAAAAATCCCACTAAGCTCAGTATACAATAGAATATCCAGTCTCAAAGAATGCTCACTAATGTATGAAAAATCAGATTTCGCAGACAATGGACATGTTGTTACACTATATCAGAGCTTGATCAAGGACGCAGAGATAAACGTCGCAAAACTGGAACCGACAATCGCGTTGACTAAAAATCAAAGTGTAAAAAAATGAGCAAGTTAACATCTTTGAAAATCTGTGTTTTGTGTGGGAGCATCTACACAATATATCCAATGACAAAGTCAAGGGATTCCTGTCCCAAATGCAAAGGTCTTTTGGTGCCATAGAATGGCATGTAGGGGAATTTGTGAGAGATTTCGCTCAGAGACCAAGAGGTACAAGATTGGCGTGAAGAGATGTACTTCTTGTGACACATATCTTGAATATGATGGAGTTCAATGTCCTTGTTGCAGAACACATCTGCGTGCTAAAAGAAAAACCAAAGGATACAGAACTTGAATGGAGTTTGTTATGGGTTTGAATTTCTCATTTCCATACATGTTGTATCTCAAAAAAAGTCCCAATCAGATGTGAAAAGATCCAGTTTGATTTAGTTACGGGGCGTGTAATACTGATATTCATCATCATCTACTTTTTCAGGAACATAATTTTCAATAAACAAGACCATCTCTATTGAGGATGAGTCTGTGGGCACTTTGAAAATATAATCGGTGTGGTGTTGAGGATATGGCGCATCAGGTGCCCTGATGAATGGTTGTTCTTTGTAATCTACCTCTATTCCATCAACTAGAATTAATACGCTTAACAGATCACCCTGATTCCAGTCATTAGGCCCGTACATCATATAGTAATTTCCGCCATTTTCTGGCACCCTGATTTTTGCAAAAGTATCATAAGCGGTTGGCTCAAAATTCCAAATCGTATTACTGTCCTCGGGCACAAACTCTATGAGGTTTATCGTAAATGGTGCTGAATATTCAAAGATGTTGTAACGCATCGTTTCAGGAAACATGTAGTTTCTCTCCAAGAGTTTTTCAATTGAGTTTTGCTTTAAGAATACAGTCTCCATTCTGAGATTTTTCCATGCTTGCAGGTCTGGAGGAACGTCTGATTTTTGATTAACTTTGATTGAATGTATCTTTGCATCATCTCCCATTGCACATAAAGGGGACAATTTGTCATCCAAGTGAAAATCTGTCAGAACATTATTTTTCAGCGAGCCTCCAAAATATTTCAGACCAGCCTTTGGCTTTTGAAATTCACCACAAAAAGAAACAACATTCTCGCCATAATCAAAGTTAAACTTTCCAACCGTAAACTCTTGGTTGTTGAGATTTGGATTTCCTCTTAACTCATGTTTTATGGCAGCAGCCACAAAGGCTTCTTGATCATCAGCAAAGTATGATTTTTCTTCAAGAAATATTGCAGCTACTTGTTGTTTTAGTGGACCAAAACACCATCCATAGTTGGATTCATCAACCACATGTCCGTGAATTGATTCTGGAGTTGGAGTTTCAGTAAATATCTTGGTGTATTGGATGTCTGTACTGTTAATTGCAGCTTCCAACCAATACACTTGATTATCGGCATAATCAATTACATATCCGCAGTTGTAACTTGACTCTTGGTATATTGCACGTTGTGGACCACGATTAAGCACAATGTCTTCAACAGAAATATACACATCATGCTCTATTCTCAGATTCTTTTGAAAAATTTCAGGCATTATTTTTGCAATCAACAAGTCATAGTCTATTTTCCCATCATGAGTAAATGAGACATTGTAATTTTCAGTATAGGGTACATAGTCTCTTCCAGAAGAACTGAATTCCTGAGATTGGGCATATGCCAGAGTAAATACGCCCAGTCCCAAAGCAATACATGTAATTATCAAGAATTTAGTTTTCATTTTCATATTCTTCCATTGTTTGCCATTCACACGAACTGTTGGTAATAATATGAGTGTCATTTGAATACATATATCCAATACTAGGTTGAATTCCAGTTGCATTACAACTGTCCAAAACTTTTTGGTATTGCAGCATGGCATCAATATCTAAAATCAATTCAGATGGATTGTCAGGATGGGTTTTGTATATTGGCTTTTGATCTCCAAAATCATCTGAATGCACCCAACCCACACCAGGATACAGTTTGTATCCAGCAGCTAATTTTGCATCTCTTTCTGCATTTGGAATTGTTAGACTGTCAGTTATCTTTGATTCAGATTCTACAACATAATTAGTATCTAAAAACAAGTTCATTACACCATAAAATGCAAAGAGAATCAAGACGGCAATACCAACATTTCTTGCAAATTTTTTCTTGTATCCAGAACCAACAGGTGTGAAAAAATAATTGAAATTGTTCATTTTGTAAACTCCTCATACTCTATCTTCTCACCGCAGTAAGGGCAGTAATTCATTGAAAAAAATGCAATGTTGCCATCAACACTCGTATCCTTAAAGTGAAATTTTGCCCACTTTACATTCCACAGCTGAAAGTGCTTGTCATGCTCCTTGAGTTGTTTGCAACACCACCATGTTCTGTGAGTATCTACATGAAATTCTGTGAATTTATCACAAGTAGGATCATCAAAGTGTCTGGTGAAAAATACTTTCAATAATTCAAGCTAAAAATATGAGGTTCATAAATACTTCTAATCTTTGTTTTGGACTCACTCTCTTATTTTTTATTGATTCACAGACCAGTATTCGTTTTACGAGTATTGGTTTGAATCCCTACAGTTCCAGATACTAAGTTGTAATAGTTTGAATCTTTTTTTGACACAAAATTTGATTCAATACAAATTATTTTGAGAAAAATTAATTTTGTTTATAAACAAAAGTGTGCGGCATCAAACTAAGTTCACAAAACCCGCCCCCGGCACACAATTTTAGAAAGTATTATGCATTTTTCATGTTGATTTTAAGATCTAATGTCTTTAAGGGTAAAAGTGGCATCATAATACAAAGTGAAGCAAAATGACAGAATTTTGATTATTGCAGGACTAGTTTCAGGAGTGATGGGTCTTATAGTAATGGTGGGATTTATCGGACAAGGGAACATAAGACATGTTGAGATATTTTGGACTGAAAAAGTAGAACAAACAGTAGTATTCCAAGAGATTGATGGAGAAACACAAATTCAGGCAATCAAAGGAGTCAAAGGAGACAACAACCCAACATTGATTTCAAGAACAGCTTTTGCATATGTCCTTACTGTAATTAATAATGGAACAACACATCACAGACTATACATTGATGGATTTAATGTTCAGACAGACTTGTTAGAACCAGGACAACAAGATACAATTACATTTTATCCAGAAAATGAAGGAGAGTTTACCTATTATGACAAGAGACAACATCTAGAGCCATTAGGTAAGATCAAAATTTTCTCCGTAGTTCCAAGTGACGAGTTTACTGGAGTTTGGAAAGATTTAGTTTAGGATTTTTGTGACATGATTAAATCTACTTTGTAGTTTAGCGTTGCTCGTGGATTTAGTTTAAGAGTCCATGGAATGTAGGATGGCTTTTTTGTAGAATTTGAAATCTTAAATCCTAAATTCTTCAAATCAGTGCGTAAACTAGATGCATCTACAGGATTTTTCACAGAACTAGGTCCCCTATCAAAATCATAAGGATCAGATATTACAAAGTATCCTTTTGTGATTTGTTTTGATATTGATTTGAGTAAAACATTTGGTTCGATTATTTCTAGTACATTTAGGGCCAAGATTAAATCAAATTGCAATTTACCAAATACAGGACTCAATGAATCAGCTACAAAATAATCCAAGTTGTCGTTGAATTGTTTTTTTGCAATTTGAATTGCAGAAAACGAACGGTCTACACCAAATACTAATTCATTAGAATTTGCCAAATGACTAGTTACAATTCCAATAGAGCAACCATGCTCTAAGACAAATTTTGAAGAAGGTAAAGTATCTAAATTCTGCTTTATTGTAGAATAAAATTTTGAAGTTTCACTATTTTGATAGATTCTAGCCCACTTTTCTTCAATATCACTACGGTCATTGGTTTTAGCATTAAGGGATTTTTTTACAAAACTCTTGAGTTTAGATGTTGTAGATAACTTGTAGAGTTTCCCACCAAGAATTCTTCTAGAAGAAAGATACTTTGAGAAATCATTCCACATTATTGGGATTTTTTGTATGATTGGAAATTCTAAATTACATTTTTTACATTGAAGAATACCTTCTTCAATTTCTTTTTTGGATTCAAATACATCAAGTTCAAGTTTAGCACCACATTTCATACATCTTAAAAATTCAAGACTTGATTGAATCATGAGAAATTAATTATTCCAAGCTATATTTCTTTGATGCAAAATCAAGATAATGTTAAATGTAGTAATCCAAGATTAATTCTAAAATGGGCGAATATGAGGAATTTGCAGAAGCACTATTTGGTCAATTATCAGTAGAAATTGATGAGGAAAAAGAAATTTCGAGCCTAGCAGTTAAGGCCAAAGAAGATCTTGCAGGCAAAGTAGAGTTCAAAGATATTGAAGAGATTACAAAGGATGTAGTACCTCAGTTCAAAGAAAAAATAAAAGACTTTCTTGGAATTGAAGTACCAAACAACATAGAATTCAAGTTTCCAGAATTAGAAGATCTGAAGAGACTCAAAGGAGAAAAGGTATTTGCAGATAATGAATCAAAAGAATTTGTCAGAGATTTATTTGATGCAGTTGCAAAAGAGAATAATGCAAAGATTGCTGAATTAATGAAAAAAGATACTGCAAAGTATTTAGTGTATTCTACTTACGCAATTCAATACATCTCAAAGATTACAACAACTTATGGAGATTATCTTGATGGTGTGATTTACCTTAACAGATTCATATTATCACGTTATCCACAAATTATTTTACATAAACAAGGAGAGCCATACGAATCAAGATTTGAGAATGTAAATTCTGGATATACAGGTGGAATAAAGATGGCAGTGTTAGAAGAGTTAATTCACTCCACACAAGAAAAGTTACATCAAATTAACAAGGATGCAGCAATGCAAGTAAACAAAATCAATGAAGAACTAGCAGGAATTATTCTAGAATTAGATACAGAAACTGTTAACATGTTAGCTGAATATTGTCAATTACAAACAGTACCAGATGATTTTCCATTTGCAAAAAGGGCAAACCTATTTTTCTTTTTGAATCCAGATCATTTCTTAATTGAACAAATAGGACCTGATGTCATGACATTCACACATGTAGAGATGGACCCGAAAATCAAAGAAGCAATTCCACAACTATTAGACATTTACAAGAGATGGCTTGCACCAATACAACATCATCATGCAGCATTTACTGCAATGGAAGGCATGGCAGGATTTGCAATTGAAAATATTCTCAAAGATGATCAAGACTTTCAGAATTATCTGACCACATTCATGGGAACAGACTTTTCGTCATATCAGGTAAGAAAGAGCATGGGTAAGGACTTTACAAAGGCAATATATGAAAAACTAGGCTCAAATACCTTCAAAAAAATCATAGACATTCCCCCAAATACTAGAGAACTCAAAGATCCTCAACTATACCTTAGCAAGTTGAGTCAGTAATAATTGGAAAAAGAGTTTGATCCATTTGTTGCAGAATGGTTTTCATTTGTAAAAAATCCAAATTTCAATCTAGTTGAAAAGTGTCTCAAGTTTGCACAGATTCTAGAATATCCAGATCTTGATATTGAAAAACACATTGAAAAGATCACCAAAATTGGAATGTCTCTTAAAGAGTCAATTAGTGATGTAAAAAATCCAACATATCTCATATCAATGCTAAATGAACATCTCTTTGAAAATCTAGGATATAGTGGAGATGATGATGACTATTACAATCCAAAAAATAATTTTCTAAACGAAGTAATAGATAAAAAAACAGGACTGCCAATTACAATATCGATTCTTTATGCAGAAGTAGCAAAGTTTATTGGATTGGATCTCAAAATTGTAGGATTTCCAAGTCATATTCTGGTAAAATACAATGAAGAGATGATACTAGACCCATTCTATGATGGACGATTATTAGACATTGATGACTTGCAAGAGATTCTTGATACAAATTATGGTGGAGAGATAGAGTTTAAACCTGAATTTTTAGACGAGATAACACATGAACAAATTCTGGTTAGACTAACTCGTAACTTGAAGAATTCCTATGTTCAATCTTTTGTTTATGACAAAGCATTACGTTGCGTCAATATGGTATTAGCAATTGAGCCAGAATCACCTGATGACATAAGGGACAAAGGAATACTAGAAGAAAGATTGCTAAATTATGATAGTGCTTTAAAATATTTGAATAAATATTTGGAAATTAATCCAAATGCAGAAGATGTAGATTTTATTTTAGAATTGATTAGAAGTATAAAGACAAAAAATTAATCAATAATAGAATCTATGTCGTTTCCTTTCTTAATCATTGAGATTTCATGACGAGCAATTTTGTTTCTCAATGCTCTTTTTAGGATGTCGACTTCACTTCTGAGCAATGCAATTTCATCTTCAAGTTTTGCAACTCTTTCATAGATAGTTTCAGCTTCTGAACTCATGATTATCTATCATGAAAAAATTGTCTTAAAAAGTTATGGGTAAATAATTTGATGCGAAGGTTAGCTTTTTAGACTATAATTTAACATAGGAAATATTGACTTTTTCTTTAAATGACTGACTTTTAAGGCTACTAAAATAGACACTAATCCAAATCTAGAATTAAAGTTAGATTTTTCACGGACTATTCAAAGTCTGCATAAACTGTTGATTATTCATCATGTTGTTCATCATCTGAGGGTGCATCATCATGTTGTCCATCATTTGTTGACGTAATTCTGGATCATCCATCATGGTATTCATCATTGGACTCATCATGTTGCCCATCATTCCCTGCATATGCCAAGGATTGTTTAACATCATGTCATGCATGTTCTGCATTACTTGAGGATCATTCATCATCTGACCCATCATGTTGTTCATCATTTGGGGGTTGTTCATAGTCCAATTACTATTCATCATAGTTCCCATATTCATCATGTTCATCATTTGTTTATTGTTCATCATGTCATACATCATCTGTGGATGATTCATCATGTCATACATCATTTGTTGTCTTAGTTCAGGATCACTCATTGCAGTTCCCATAGCACTCATGTTATTCATATTTGACATCATACCGTGATTCATTCCCATCATGTTGCCCATCATCATTCCTTTGCCCATCATGTTGTTACCCATCATAGAACCACCCATCATGTTGTTACCCATCATGCCTTGGTTCATTCCAGAACCCATCATGTTGCCATTCATCATGTTGTTTCCCATCATGTTATTGTTCATCATCATATTACCCATCATGTTGCCCATCATCATTTTACCATTCATCATGTTCATCATCATTCCATTGTTCATCATGTCTTGCATCATCTGTTGATTATTCATCATCATATCCATCATCTGTTGTCTTAGTTCAGGATCATTCATCATTCCCATCATTCCATGATTCATTGTACCTCCCATCATCATGTCCATCATAGTGCTATTTCCTCGCATTGCTTGCATCATTGGTTGATGTTGTGCCATCATATCCATCATCTGTTGTCGTAGTTCTGGATTATCCATCATTGTGTTCATCATCGGACTCATCATCTGAGGATTTTTCATCATTGTTGCTTTCATTTGATCAGTCATTGTCTGCAAATGCTGAGGATCATTTGCCATAGTATCATACCAAAGTTTTCCAGTTTGCTGATTGCTTAACATGCTATTCATTACACGTTGCATTTGTTGTGGGTCGTTTGTCATCATGTTCAAATCCCAATTACCCCATCCTCTATCTGCCAATCTCAGATAGCTGTCAGGATTAACACACGCAGGCATTCCCATGTTTTTCATCATGAGAACCTTACCGTCAGCACATACGATTTGGTTTGGATTTGTTCCCATCATCATCTGCTGTTTTGGACTCATCATGGTTTGTGCCATAACTTGCTCAGAAAGTAACGATAGTGAAATTGTAGCAATAGTGAAAATTAAGATTACAGAAAATAATGCCCTTTTCATACTTTATTGATAGTGTTTTTGTTAAATTTAAAGTATATACCATATTTCACAGATGATTCTCAGATGATGTAATGAGAATTATGATGACTCGGATTGTTTTAGATCATTTCTAGCGTCCTTAATGATTGAGAATGATGATTGTAAAAAGAGACTTGCAATTATTCCAGCTACTATAAGATCAGGGTAGGATGTTCCTGTCAAAAATACAAAACCTGCACCAACTATTACCAAAATATTGCCAAGTGCGTCATTGCGACTAAAGAGCCATACTGCACGTACATTTGCGTCACCTTTTCGATGTGGAAGCAATATGATAACTGCAATTACATTTATCAAAAGTGCACCAAAGCCAAAGACTCCCATCATTCCAGCTTCTGGAACATGCAAAACTTGTGTGCGATATATTGTATATCCAAGTACTGCAATTCCCATTGCACCAAGGAATATTCCTTGGAGTAAAGCTGAGCGAGCACGTAATCTAAGACCCCATCCTATTGCAAGTAATCCTAAAAATGTGATTGACCCGTCACCTAGAAAATCAAGTGCGTCAGCTTTGAGTGCTTGAGAATCTGCCAAGAATCCCCCAATCATTTCGGCAACCCCGTAACCTACATTGATTAAAACGACAACCCATAATGCGCGTTTGTATGCAGGTGTGATATGAGCAAGATCTTTTGGTAAATCATCATCGTCTGGCATTAACTTTACCTCTCAAATTCAATTAGAGTTAAATAATAACATATCATTAATTAATGATATGTTAAAACAAGAGACAGACAAACTTGAATTAAAAGCAAAACTGTTTCGAGGTTTTGGAGACATGACAAGACTATCCATACTAGAATCCATCATAGATGAAGAAAAGACGGTCACAGATATTTCTCAAAAAGTAAAGCAAAGCCAATCAAATGTGTCTAATCACCTATCATGTTTACTAGAATGTGGGCTTGTGAAGATTAGAAAAGATGGCAAAAACAGGTTTTACAGTATTGGAGATAAGCGAGTTGTCAAGCTTCTCAAGCAGGGAGACGACATATTGTCTGATATTGCAGATGGAATCTATTCCTGTGTGAATTACAAAAAATAATTTTAAATCGTATTATGCAGAATAAATTAATTCCAACATCGTATTCATTAGGCATAAAATTACATCAATTTTATGGCTAAATCAGCAGGATTAATCCCCACAGCAGTGATTCAAGGATTTTCTCTAGGAATACTAATGCGATTCAATATCGACATCACTCCAGCTGGAATTTTGAAGATGATTTCGCCTGCATTAGAGCCATTAGTAGTAGAGCAAACTGCATGGATAATTCCAGTTGTTTTATTGGTGTTAACTATACTTCCAATCATTGCAATAATCAAAATTTTTCAAAGATTTGGAATACTTGGAATTATTGTATATGCAGTAATTGCTATTGGAGTATGGTATCTTGTAATGACTAGTTAAGTTATCATATTGTCCATTCAAGTTTTTGTGCATAATTAAGACCATGACCACAATGAGGACAACGTTGTATGTTACGTAAATGAATATGAAAAATATTTCCACAATAAGTACATCCAAAAAGTTGGTGTAAAGATATCATAGAATAAATTAACAATGATCACATTTAGACATTTTTTATATTGTATACTGTAACATCTTGTATGGAAATTTCAAAAGTCTCACAAAATGTATAAAAACTGTGACTAAAATAAAAATCAGTTCCATTAAAAATTACTGGATTTTACAAACTGTATCATTTTGAATCAGATTGATATGATTTAGTTTGTTCTTTAAAGAAAGAATTTGTCATATTCAATTCATTCTCGATAGTCTTTCTTCTATCTCTACTCTCTGCTTTAATTTTTCTTAGTTGTGATTTTATTGAATTATGTTTTTCTTTTTGTAATTGTTCTTGCTCTTCTTTTTGCAGATCAAGTGGTTCAAACTGCTTGCATTCAGAACCATAGTGACCAATTCGAGTCCATTTACCATCTATCCGTACATATGCAACTAATCTAGTACAGTCTTCGTTACATTCTTCATGATATTGTCTGTAAACCATAAAATCACCTAAAGAGAAAAGAATCCTCCTTGTAATGGATTATGCATAGAAGATATTTTTTCAACTGTTTTTGCAAATTGGTTTAGGCTGAGTATTTCTGAAGGCATAATATTTGAAATGTCTCTCTTTTCTGAGTGTAGATATTTTCCAACATTTTGCATGTCTTCAATTTGATTTTTTACGCTTGTTTTAGGCGTGATTATACGCTCTAAACGTACCCGAGTTGATTTGTCTGGGAATTTTTTAGCATAAATTCGGATAAACCCTCCCACCATATCAGAAATTGTTCTCTTAAACGGTTCACCTGTAAATTCTGTTTGTCCATCCTGATTTAGATGGTAGTGATTTACTATCCAATCCAAACTATGAGGCATGTCTTTTGTTTTAAATTCTACATACAAGTATGCTCGAATAAATTCCACATGACCTAGAAATTCTTGTGCTCCACGTATATCATAAATTATTGGTTCCCAAGTACAACCAATGTCGATAGATATTGTTTTTGGATATATTACAATTTTAGCATAGATGTCTTTTGACAGAGTTAAAGAATCAAGGAATATTCCTTTGTTGTGTTTGTTTGGAACCATTCCTTTCTTAATTGCATTTTTGTAAATTTGTACTGAAGGGAAATTCATTTTGATGTCATGTATTGTAGGAACTTGTTTGCTTGCTTCATTGATAATCTCTTGCATGTTAGTGCCGACCACCATACCCTCGTTTGTTACAGTTCTCTTTGTTCTACCTGTATTTTCTCCTTTAATTTTGTAATGACAAAATGTTCCTTTGATTACCGTTATGATGAGTCCCTTGTCTTTTAATCTCTTAATTCTCTGCCTAAATGCGCCTTCTTTTAGTTCTGGAAAATCTCTAACACAAACATCTTGACCCATTCTATTCTTACTTTGTATCTTTTTTGCAAATTCTTTTAGTGTTGGTGAAAGGCTGTTAATACTATGGTTGTTACTTTCGTCTGTTACATTCAAAGTAATACCTCCGTTGAAATTAGAAATTGTTTATCATCAGAATCATAACATTTTTGACAATATTCTATAATGTAATTTCCAGTAGAATCTCCATCAAATACAATTCTGAATTTTTTCTTTTCCAGACATTCACATTCGTATTCGATTGGTTTCAAGGCACTTTGGCTCATGTAAGCAGTTGAAAAAAATCCCTTATATTCGACGAAGTATACATACACCTATACACATTGACAGCGTCAAAGAAACAAGTCGTATTTGAAAAAATTAGCGAGGTACTATCAGAGTACGAGTTAACAGGAATTACAAAAAATGAGCTTGTTAGGATACTTCAGCAGGAAGGAATTGCTTCCAGAATGACATTTTACGAGTATTTCAAGGAAATGGCAGATCCAAAGAAAGCAAACATCATTCAGATGAGGATCCCCAAAGGTAAAATCAACGCGGTTTGCTTCCCAACACCAGAAAATCAGGCAATAGTGAAACTCAAGAAGAAATTCAAATCAATTTGTAATTTACTTGGTTTGATCAAAAAGTACCCAGAGTTAGGGGATTGTTTTATTCCACTTCCAAGACTAAAGGGAGTTTACAATAGCAAAAAAATCCCACCAGACACAGGATTTGCATACAATACTTCGTTGTATTCAGAAATAATTCATTCAGAAAAGACATCATTTGGAGAATCTAGATCATATATCACATTAAGGTCTCATAGAGCTAGACATGACATTTTAAAAGAACTCTCGGTGTTTTTGACTCACTATCTAAATTCTCCAAAAAGAAAGTACTCAAAACAGATTAAAGAAGAGTGTGTTAAAATTTTAACACCAACTTTTTTACAAGCATTAAAAATTCTAAGTGATGATTATGTAGACACAGTTAACGTATCAAAAGATCTTAAAAAAACAATTCAATCAACAGCCCCAAAAGATTCAGCAGTATTCATAGGGTTGGTGAGGGCACCAATAATGCCACAAGTTGAAGTTGAATTTTTGAAAATTCTTGGAAGATATTACTATACAATAAGCAAGCAGTTTTCAAAAAACATGAAGATGGATTCATGTAAGGAACAAAAAATAATTTCGCAAGTGTTAAGAGATTTTTATTGTGTAGAAGAAGACTCAAATGAAAAATTAGATTCACAAGACATTAAAAGAATATTTCAATTAAACAACAATCTAGTTACAAATAGGGGCAAAGAAACTGAAATTAAAAATGAATACGGTTTTGATGAAAATTCTCTAGCCATAAAACTTGTCAAAACATTTTCAAAAGACGAGGAAGATACGGATGATTCATTACACATCAAAATTTACTATACAAAATTATTTTTGTCATTAGGCATATTCACTAAGAAAGAACAGCAAATCATCGAATATGATTTGAAACATGATGAGAAAGTTTTCAAATCAAAAGAGTGGGATGACCCAAAAGAAGGAAGAGAAGTGTTAGAGGCGTTGTTTCCAAGCGAAGTATCCAAATATGAATAGAAGTGTTATTTTTTACGTCTGAGTTTACTGGTTCTAGAGATTTTCTTGTCCATTTTCTGCATTTTTAACCTCATTTCCTCAATTTTTGCCTCCAAATCTTCATTTGAACTAGCACCCTTGGAAATTTCCTTAAACTTTGAAAAGATATTCAATCTTCCAGAGGCTTTGATGTACTCTTTTCGCAATGTAGCAGTAAACAGATGTGCTTGTTTTTCATACGAGTCTTTTGTCTTGTGTCCAATGAACTCTTCAGCCAAATCATATCGTACATCAGAGTCTATCAGTACAGATTTCAAAAGATCACGTGTTTCATGAGGAGTTATTCGGTATTTCTTTCTTGACCCATTTCCTACTGATTTTGAGTTTAAAATTTCATCTAACCCTGAATTTTTTCGCATTCTCTCAAAACTTTTGGTTATCCAAGTTTCTTTGATAGGTTTTTGGAAATTATTTAAGAAAAGTGCACTCTTGTTACTCATTTCTTGCCCTGTGATTTTTTTTCTGTAAGGAAGATAATCAATTATTGCAGAAACTGCGTCTCTATCTAAGAAACCAAAATGAGATACATTAGTCTTTACTCTAGTTAGTTCTATTAGAATTGGGCATTTCTTCAAATCCCATTTTTTATAATCTTCTGTTCCAAATGATTCAACCAGTTTTGACCAAACCTCAAAATTAAAGCGGTCAACCAGAGTAGAGGAATCAAGACCCCTTTGGAATTTACACAGGAATACAGCTCGTTCAGTTAAACTTGGCTTTCCTATTGTTAGAATAGTTAGAAATTCATCTAATGTCATTATTTGTTCAGAATCATTATCATCATGTTGGATTCCTGCATTAGGATCAAAGCTTAACCCTATAGGCTCATCATTCTTTTTGAAATACTCATTTATTGCAAAAAAGGAGTTGTTTCTCATAGATTTGCTTTTTAATTTAACATCAGATTCCAAAAAGTATCTTTTTATCAATTTTACAAATGGTTTTTTATCAAAATGACTTTCAGAAAAGATTTTTAGAAAAGGTTCAACTCCCTTTAGAGTTACTTTCTTTGTTACTTTCTTGTAACTGTCTTTACTAGTTTGAACTTCTGCTGTATACTCTAGAGTTTTTCCAAAGATCCAATTATTGAAATAATGTAGATGTCTTGTGTAGGTATCTTTTGTTCCATCTGTAACAGATTTGATATTTTTACGATTACTACCCCTCAGTTGACTTCTAAAATAAGATACAGTTTCTAATTTGCAAAAATCATCATACAGTATTGGAACAGAGTCATTTGGAATTTCTTTTAGAACACCAATCTTCTTGCCAATCGAAATTGCTTTGTAAACAACTGCTAAAGTTGCCTCCACAGTATTTCTTCTTTGAGTAAATTCGTTTTTGTGTTCTTTAGCAAATGCTTTAGAATCAATCCTCTCGCCCTTTTTCATTACTGCTAAACATCTAGCATATTGTGGACGAATATCAAACCCATAATCTTTCTTTGAATCAAATTTCTTTAGAACTTGGTAAACCTTCAACATTAGAAATAGTCAGAAAATTAAAGATAATAGGTGTATTTGACAGCTTTAACTATAATTCAAACTCTTGACGGCATTTTTCGCACTTTGCACGTTCTTCACCAGGAGAGCCTAAGATGAAAATTTTTCCAATCGTTTTACAAACGGGACACATTCCAGTTGTTGCATTTTTAGGACCTGTGCGTATAATTTTTTGAGTTTTTCTTCGTCCCATGAAAAAACTTCCCGAATCGGTCTATTAAGTTTTAATGGCGCGGGGAGGGGGATTTGAACCCCCGTGTCCTTGCGGACATGGGATTAGCAATCCCACGCCCTACCAGGCTAGGCGATCCCCGCACAAAGATGGCTAGAATTAATCTGTAAATAAGTCAAACTTTGGAGAATATTTTCTTCTAAGCGTTGTCTAGTTCATCATGAAATTGACTGTAATTTTTCACAATTTCATCAATTGGGACACGTTTTCCACCTACAATTTTCAGGTCAACATTGACCTGTTTGTCTTTAATTGTCAAAATATTGTATGTATTTTCAAATAGTCCACGTACTCTTTCAGATGTTGCAGTACCTGCATTTACAACAGTCAAGGTTCCAAAATTCCAAGCCCAAGGTCTGTGTTTATGACCACATAAAACAACATCAACTTCTGAATCAAGTACAGTTCTCAAAACATCACCAGCATCAACTACAGTAAGTTGATCAGAGCCCGTATCAGGAATTGCAATAAGATGATGATGCATTGCAACGATCTTTATCTTGTCTTTGTATTTTTTCATAGTTCTTTCAAGCCAAAGATTTTGTCTATAACCAACTTCACCTTCATTTCTGTCAGGTCTCGCAGTACCAACAGTAACTAAAACAACATCATTATCCAATTCATTTACGGTTTGAAATGGAAAGAATTTTTTGAATAAAAGATAACCAGTATTTCTGTAATCATGATTCCCACTAATTGCAATGATTTTTTTTGTGTTAAATTTTTCCAGTAAAGATTTGCATTTTTCATATTCTTTCATTAATCCTTCATTTGTCAAATCACCAGTAATTACAATTACATCAGGATTCAACTCATTGACTTCACTAACTAGTACATCAAATTTCTCTTCCAAAAATTGAGAGCCAATATGAAGATCAGATATTTGAACTATAATCATTAAAGAGTATTTTGAAAAATAGCTATTAAATCATCTCTATAGATAACATGTAAGAATCATTTCAAATCAAGGTAGAATTAAATAATAAACTCCTCAAAAACTTGCAGTTTTGAGTAAAAAAGCTGCAGTAATGAAAGGAGACGGTATTGGACCTGAAGTCGTAGATTCAATGCTTAGAGTTCTCAAAGAATGTAATTTTCAGTCAGAATTGATTCTGTGTGAGGCTGGCTCTGAGCAATGGGACAAAAATGGTAGAAAAGATGCATCATACATCCCAGATGTAACCATGAAGATTCTAGAAGAAACTGACTGTTGTTTCAAGGGGCCAACTACCACGATTCCAGTTCCAGGAGCTCCTAGAAGTGTTGCAGTAACATTAAGACAAAAATTTGATCTTTATGCAAATATCAGACCAACTAAAACATATGATAGACTAACGCCAGATAGAAAGCTTGATTGTGTTTGTTTTAGAGAGGCAACTGAAGGACTATACACTGGTGTAGAGGCAAAAATTACAGATGATGCAGCAATTGCAATCAGAAAAATTACAAGGCAAGGCAGCAGACGATTAATTGACTCAGCAGTAGATTGGGCAAATAAATTCAATATGAAAAAAATGGTTGCAGTAACAAAAAGAAATATTCTAAAACAAACTGACGGAATTTTCTGGGACGAGACTCAAAAAGCAGTTGAAGGAACAGATATCGAGTTATCTGAAATCTACATTGACAACATGGCACAACAAATGGTGATTGCAACTGAACAGTTCAATGGTGCAGTGTTGGTTAGCACCAATTTATTTATGGATATTATTTCTGAACTTGCATCAGCACTAGTAGGTTCAATTGGATTGATTTATTCTGCAAATATTGGAGACAATTATGCAATGTTTGAGGCAGCACATGGTAGTGCACCACAATTTGCAGGACAAAATAAAGTAAACCCAACTGCAACAGTGTTATCAGGAGCTTGGATGGCAGATTATCTTGGTGAAAGAGATGTCAGAGATGCAATTTTTGCGGCAACAGAACAAGTAATCAATGAAGGTAAAGCAGTAACATGGGATATTGGTGGTGATGCATCAACAACACAGATGACCGATGCAATAATCACATATGCAAAAGAAAAGTTAAGAAAATAATCAGTTTATTGCTTCTACAAGAATTAATTCTTCAAAGAAAAGTTTCTTTTTTGCCATAATTCGTGTTTTCAAGCCTAGTTTTTGTGCGTAATCTATGAGTTTTTCATAGTTTGAAAGAGAAGAGGTTACAAAAACAAACTTGCCATTTTTCTTTAGATTATTTTTTGCCGAATCAAATATTTTTTTTGGAATTTCAAATCCTTCTGCACCTCCATCTGTAGCAATATCCAAGATTTCATCAGTAGCCAAATAAGGTAAATTACATACAATGAAATCAAATTTTACCTTTAATGCATCTGAACCGTTACAACAAATCAAATTCTGAGTTTTGTAAGAACTTTGATGTTGCAACACATCACAATTAATATCAGTTCCAACAACTAGAGAGAAATTTTCAGAGAGTAATTTTGTGAGATATCCAGAACCACTTCCAATATCTAGTGCATACTCTCCATTTTCATTTTCAATGTTTTCTGCAATGAAAAAAGTATCCTCAGATGGAGGATATTCATCATTTTTTGAGAATTTGTTTTGCAAGATTTACTATTTCATCTCCGGTCAAGGTATCAACTCGTTTCTCCAAATCAGATTCTTTATGGAATTGTTTTAGAATGTTCTTTACAGTTTTGCGCCTGTACGAAAAGATCTCATTGATTGTAGAAATTAGTGTTTTATCCATATCAGTTTTCTTTGTTATTTTTAGAACTACAGAATCAACTTTTGGTGGAGGAGAAAAATTATTTTTATTAACATTGGAGATTTTTTCAATATCAAATGCATGTGTGGCAATAATGCTGATTGCTTTTCGATCTTTTGATTTTGCAACAAGTTTTTGTGCAAATTCTTTTTGCACCATGATTACTCCATGGGAGAATGTGCGCTGAGCTAGCCATTCAATAGCGTCTTTACTTTTAGAATAGGGCAAATTAGATACAAACACAGAAAACGTGTCTTTTTTCTTAAACCCGTCACCTGATTTTAACACAAGATTGTCAATATCAGAGAATGTGTTTTTTGCCTTTTTGATTAGATTCTCATCTGCATCAACTGAGATTACCTTTTTTGCCTTTTTACACAATAGGGGAGTTAACACGCCTAATCCAGTTCCAATCTCATAAACAATGTCATTTTTTGTAATTTTAGCCTCAGATACAATAGATTCTGCAATTAATTGTGAGTTGAGAAAGTGTTGTCCTAGCAGTTTTCGCTTTATCATCTCTTTACAAAGAGATTCATTCTACTTTCGCCAGTAATTTCATCCATGATTCGTTCTGTGATGTGTTTAATTGGTTCTTTGAATCCAACTCTTTCTTGCAAGTCTTCATAGCTCTCAAATAGTTTCTTTTCTCGTTCTTCAAGCATCGTCTTCATGTAGGTTTTACCAATTCCTGGAATCAATTCCAATGCATGTATTCTAGGAGTTAGTGGTTGTGCTTTGTTTAGATATTCTACAAACTTTGATTCATTTTCAGTTACAATAGTTTCAACTACATTTTGTAATTCAGTTTGAGCAGATGAAGAAATTTTCTCATACTCCATCTTGCCCAATACAGATTCAACTTTAGTTCTACCTTCCTTTCCGATGTAAATTTTCTCACCAACTTCAAATGTAGAATTTGCTATTCCAAGAATCTCCAATAATGTTAATCTGTTTTCACCAATTGCAGTGATGATTATTCCTTCTCTTCCTCTTACAGTTGACGATTTTCCTCTAGGATTAAAATCTAGAACATATGCATATTCCTCATATTTTCTAGGTGGGGATTGGGCCCTATACAAAATAAAATACTCCTGAGAAATTAAGAATGCTCCTTGATTATTTTGAGCATTTTTTCTAGAGTTTCAGCAAGAATTAATTTTTTCCAACCAAAGGTGAAAGAACGTAATTCTGCCATACTTGTTGGTCTAATGTTAACAATTTCAACAGCTTCGTCTTCTGTCAATTCACATTCCTTGATGAGTTTTTTCTTCATCTCTTTAGCATCTTTAGGATCAAGTGATACAAATTTTGAAACATAATCATAGGTCCAACGTTGAATTTGGTCCATTTCTTCAGGATCAACTTTGCCTAAGATTTCTTTAACTTCTGAAAGAGAAATAGCTTGTTTCTTTTGTACTTCTTCCATAATTATACACCGAATGGTTTTATGTGGTCCAATCTAGTGATTAAGGTTTTCGATTTGTTTCCTAATTTTACATCTAGAGTGACTGCACGTCTTCCCACATTTGTGATCATACCGACTTTGCCGTGGTATCTTCTGTGAGGTAATCCTTTGTGCTGTCTAGGATCTATAATGACAAGTGCTTGTTGACCTTCTTTGTATTCACGTAACAGGAATGAGACTCCTCTAGGAGCATCTTTTTTCATAACTGATCTGGATTTGTGTTTGAATCCATGTGAACGACCAGAAGATTTCTTAGTTGCCATGTAGTGTGAAACCTTCCAAAGCCCTATTTTAAGACTTAGAACACAGTCTACTGGAATTAACCTACAATATCGGTTCGTAGTTGTCCACAGGCAGCTGAGATCTCTGTACCTTTTTCCACACGTACAGTACAATTTACGCCAGATTTTCGCAATATTTGCTCAAATTCTAAGACATTTTTCTCAGATGGACGCTTAAAGTCACCAGCAGTAGGATTAATTGGAATAATGTTGACGTGTGAGCCGTTTCCTCTCAAAAGTCTTGCAAGTTCATGAGCAATTTCCGGAGAGTCGTTGACTCCTTCCATCAGAGCATACTCAAATGTGACACGTCGTCCAGTTTTTTTAAAATAATCTCGTCCAGATTTTATGATGTCTTCAACAGAGTTAGGTCCTGCAGTTGGAACAAGTTTTTTTCGTAATTCATTGTTCGGTGCATGAAGCGAAATGGCAAGACCAATCTGAAGATTTTCTTCAGCTAGTTTTTCAATTCCAGATGTAATGCCAATAGTAGAAATTGTAATGTGTCTTTGTCCTAATCCAAAACCTCTGTCATGTGTTAGAATTTTTACAGCTCGAATCATTTCATCATAATTTGCCATTGGTTCGCCCATTCCCATAAAGACCAGGTTTGTAACATGTTCTCCACGTTGTTCTAAAAGTTCAGCAAAATGAATTACTTGAGATACAATGTGTTCAGCTTTTAGATTTGTTTCAAAACCCATTTGTCCAGTTGCACAAAATACACAACCCATTGCACACCCTATTTGTGTTGAAACACAGATAGTTGATCTTGGATGACCACCAATTTTTGTTGGCTCGTATTGCATTAGAACAGTTTCAACTGAAGAGCCATCAGATAGTTCCAACAATAATTTAGTAGTATCACCATCATCACTTACGACACGATGAATTTCTTTTGCTGAACCAATGGTGTAGCCTGCTTCTGTAAATTCTTCTCGTAATTTTTTTGGAAGTTGAGGAATATCGTTAATGTCTTTTGGGAATTTGTAATAGAGTGGAAGTAAGATTTGGTCTGCTCTGTATCTATCATAACCCATATCAATTACTAATTTTTCCATTTCCTCAGGAAGTAATCGATAAAGATCTGTCATGATTAACGTAGTTAATCAAATGATATTATAATTTAATCAATATTGAAAAAATGAAAATGTAAAAAGAGTAAGATTACTCTTCTACAGGTTCTGAATCATCTGCTTCAGCATCTACTGGAGGTGCTTCTACAGTTTCAACTTCTGGTGTTTTGGCAGTTACCTCTACTTCAGGAGTTTCTGTAGATTCTCCAGGAGTTTCTACTTTGGTCTCTACCTCAGGCTCTTTTGCCTTTTTGGTAGTTGCTTTTTTGGTAGTTTTTTTGGTCTTTTTCTCAGCCTCTTCAGGGTCAATGACACCTGCTTCACCTAGAGCAAAGATTACCTCTTCCTCAGGATGGTGAGGACTGTCTACCATTCTAGCAATTCGTTTCTTGCCAGATTTCTTAAAGTAGATTCTGTAGGTACTAGTATGTGCAACTACATTTCCACCAATTGGACGAGTTGGATCGCCAAAGAAGACATCAGGAGATGCCATAACTTGGTTTGTTGCAATTGCAGCACAATTGTAAGTTTCTGCAATTCTGGATAACAGATGAACAAAGTGATTTAGTTTTTGTTGTCTGTTTGAGAGTGTTCCTCGTCCTAAATATTCAGAACGGAACAATCCAACTGCAGAATCTGCAACAATTAGTTTGATATTGTTTTCTTCAATGATTGGGCCAGCTTCTTCTAGAATCAATGTTTGATGTGCACTATTGTATGCACGAGCAACAATGATGTTGTCTAGAACTTTTTCTGGATCCATCTCATGAGCTTGAGCGATAGATACAATTCTTTCAGGTCTGAAAGTGTTTTCAGTATCAATGTACAAAACACTGCCTTCAAGTCCACCTTCCTCTTTGGTCTTTTGAACCATAACAGACATTGTATGGGCAAATTGTGTTTTACCACAACCAAATTCTCCATAAACTTCTGTCAAGGCTTGTGTCTCAAGACCACCATCAAATAGTGTGTCAAGACAGTTTGTACCAGTTGTAATTTTACCAATACTTTGACGGTGCTTGTAAATTTCACTTGCACTTGTAAAGTGTTTGGCAATTAATCCACCATCAACTAGATGTTGACGTGCTTTATTGACAATTTTTTCAGCAGTGTCCTTTTCCATTCCAGTTATTTCTGCAATTTCTACAGGACCTCTGACGATGAGGTCCATGACGTTGTGGACACCTGCATCGGATAATTTTCTAGTTGTCACAGGACCTACGCCCTCTAAACTATCTAATCTTAAATCTTCTACCATACCGTATGGTACGGTACCAGTACTTTATAAGAGTATTGTTTTAGAAAATGATCGTAAAATGATAAAATTTTTGAAAAATGACTATCGTCTCTTTCTTCTTTGTCCAGGTTTGTTTTGACCAGGAAATCTACCTAGAACAAATCTCTTTTTGAAGTTGCTCTTATTTCTAAGACTAGAGTTGGTACCGACAATTTTACGTCCTTCCACCTTTGGAGTTTGCCCTCTTACTTTACCTGCTTTTGTAAGCGAACCGTGAGTTGCCATAATCTACATCACAAATTAACGAATTTATGTATTTGGAATTCTATCGGTACTTTGCCTTTACAGTCTCAATGACATGTTCGTGTTCACGACCCTTCTTGCGGGCATATCTCTCCATAGCACCTAATGGAACACCGCCAAGAGAACGTGCAATTGCGTTGAAAAAGTATCTCTGAGGACCCTTAGAACCAGTTCTAGTCATGAATTTTTGAATACCATATTTGAAATTGTGCTGCCATGTCTTGTACAAAACACCTAGTTGTGCAGGAGTCATCTCATTTCCAATGTTAAAGAAGTCAGATTTTTCTAATAATCCAATTGGAACAAATGTCAAGGCAGTTGTAGTAAACATTGATTCAGGTTGTTCACGTTCTAATTCACTAATCAAACGAATTGTCTCCCAAGAATCTTCTGGTTGTTCATCATTGTCTAGTCCCATAATCAAAGTAAATGCTGGAATCCAATAATCTTGGTTTAAGGTCTTTACACCTTCTTTTACAACCCAATGCCACTCATCAGGAGAGTATGGTGCAAGTTTTCTATCAGCATATTTTCCAATTAGTCTCAAACTTCCAGTCTCAAATCCGGCTTGAACACCAATCATGTTGTCAGGGCCTGCTTTCATGATTTTAGATAGATTTGGAATTAATTTCTCATCAGCAATTGCTCCTGCCAATGTACCATGTGTTGGGTTTGTGTGTTCTACACCAGTAGACATGATTGCAGTGAATAGTTCTTCTAGTGCTTCTCTGTTTGGTTCCATTCCTTTTGCAGTTCTAGGATCCATACCGTAAACGAAAATATCATCACTGTGAACCCATGCAGATTTTGAACCACCTTTCTTTATGTTAACTTCAATTTCTTTTTTGACTTTTTCTGGAGAATAGTATCTTAATGATCTTAATGTAACGTCACAGAATTTACAGCCTCTTCCACAACCTCTCATTACTTCAATCATTCCATGCATACTTGGTTCAACAATATCTGGAATTTCTTCTAGGTCAGGTCTGTCCCAAAAGTTTACAAATCTTCCATGAAGTTTTTTGCCGTTTCTCTCAAATTCTTTAATGTTAACTTTGAAATCACTTCTCTTTCTGAAAGGATCCATATTCTCAAAGTCGCCGTTAATCAAATAGTTGAAGAATCGTCCTGCATGTCCGTCAATTTCTGGTGCAATACCACCAAGCTCACCTTCCAAGATTGCATAAATTCCAAACTCTTCAATTTTCTCTGGGTCATAGTTGTATTGCCAAGTTCCAGATGCACCAGAGATTACTTTGGCTTTGCTGCCAGTTTTAGCTTTTGCAGCTTTGATTCTATGGTGTAATTCAGTATTGTAGTATTCATCGTATGATGTTTGTTTTCTACCATAAGTAAATGTCATAGTTACTGGTCCCATTCCTAGTGGGTCCATCTCATATGTTCCAACAACTAGTGTTTCAGGTCCAATGAATTTTTCAATGTGGTCTGGGTGTGCAACGACAACATCTTGTCTGCTAAATCCATCTCGAAGTAAACCAGCTTCGAGTTTTCTCAAACCATATGGAGCATAATTTGCAACACCATTTGTGTGTGGAATATAATTACAGATAAAATCAAACAAAAGCTTTGGAGTTACTTGTTTTCCAAGAATCTTGTACCAAAAGCTCTTTGGGTCTCTATTAGGATCAATAGCTGGAGCACATCCAAAAAATGTCGCAAGAGACAATCCTCTATAAGGCGACATTAATGTACGATCAGCAGTTAAAACGATCTTTGGAGTTCCCATTCCCTTCACGAAATTAATTTTCTGATTTATTTTAAACCTTGCTGGTCAAATCTAATAATTTTCTAATATTCCAGCCTTGTTTCTGTGAAATTTACCAAATTCCTTGTTTTGAGATAGATGCTGACCATCAAAGACGGTTCCATCCTTACAGACTAGATCTTCACCCACACAGCAGCTACCACAAATTCCAACGCCGCACTTCATCATTCTCTCAAGACTGGCCTGTACAAAGATACCTCTAGAATGGGCAGATTGGACTGTTTTGTACATCATTATTTCAGGCCCACAGACATAGACTCCATCAAATTTTATTTGGTCTACATGTTTTTCAACCAAATCAGTGACAAAGCCTTTTTCACCATAACTGCCATCATCAGTTGACACGATTACCTTGTGAGGATTATTTTCCAATAGTCTATTTGCCAAATCTTCAAAGAATACTTCGTCTTTAGACTTTGCACCAATTAAGACAGTAATATCATCTGTAGGTTTTACATGTGTGAGCAATCTCATCATAGGAACAAGACCAGTTCCACCACCAACTAGCAATAATTTTCCTTCTTTAAGATCAAAAGAATTTCCATAAGGTCCACGAATTCCAATTTGCTCTCCAACTTTGACATTAAACAGACCAGTAGAAGCTGCACCGTGTTTTCTAACAGTAAATGCTGCTTTTCCAGATTCATCTGAAATCATTACACTCATTGGTAGTTCATTTATTCCTGGAATCCAAACCATTGCAAATTGTCCTGGAAGAACATTTGACATTACCTCATCAGAAAAGACTAGAGTTCTAACAGTAGGAGTTTCATCAATTACTTTTTCAACTGTAACGATTGTTGTGTGATTATGATTTCTTTGCAAGACCTATCATCTCCTCAATTTTTGAATAATTTTTCTTTTCCATGTATTGTAAAATTCCGGTATTGATTTCATTAAACACATCTATCCAATTGTCACCTATTGCACTTCCAAGTTGTACAGATGAAGCTCCTGCTAAGAAAAATTCTACTGCATCTTCCCAAGTAGATATACCACCGCATCCAATTATTGGGATGTCATATTTTGATGAAATTTCATAAACACATCTCAATGCAATTGGTTTGATTGGAGTTCCAGATAATCCTCCAAATTTATTGCTCAAAATAGGACGTTGTGTTTCAACATCTATTGCCATTGACCTAACTGTGTTAATGGCAGTAATGGCATCAATTCCAGATTCAATAGCAGTGCCTACAGTGTTGAGATAATGAGTAGTTCCTAGACCAACTTTAGCAATTACAGGTACATTAGTTGAATTTTTAACAGTGGTAACAATTTTCTTTACCAATTCAGGATCATCACCTACTTCTAAGCCGACTTTGGCAACATGGGGACAAGATAGATTCAACTCATATGCTGTGACTTTACAGTTTTCAAATTGTTTTATCATTTTTTCAAAGTCTTCAGGGATTGAACCAACAAGACTCACAATAATTGGAACATCCTGATTTGGTTCAATCATTTTTGCAAAATTTTCTGCTCCAGGATTTGATAACCCTACAGCATTAATCCATCCACCTCCTTTGACACTAAAGATAGTTGGGTTTGGATATCCCTCCCAAGGTTCGGTACTAAGGGATTTTGTAACAACAGCTCCTGCTCCTGAGCGATATAGACGACTAAAAACATCTAGTGAAATTCCTAAAATTCCAGATGCAAGCATCACAGGCCTGTCTAATTGAATTGGACCTATTGAAGTTGCAAGATTGGGCTCCACTTTGATTAATGAGGGTAGTTTCGAATATAACAGTTGATTTGTGATTCTAGTACCTTTTTTAAAGGTGGTTTAGATTGAACTAGACATGTATTCTGTGATTTTAACAGAATTGGGAATCTCAGTTTTTGATGATGAAAAACTAGAAAAATCATTTTCATTTTCAAATCCTGTAAAAGAGTATCTCTCAATAAAAAATAAAGAATCAAAATTAAACGAGGTTATCAATTATTTGGCTTCAATTCAAAGAGGAGTCTCAGTAAGTGATGATTCACTACTTGCTATTTTGAAAAAAAATAATATAGATTCTCAAATTATGGAAGATTCAGAATTAGAGAGAATTCAAGCATCAAAACCACAAATCATTGTTGATTCAGGTTTTGCATCAAATCCTCAAGATGCTTTAGGAAAGTTAAGAGAATTTGCTTTAGGATTATCATCTTCAAAGGTTACTGAAGTTTCTGAAAGTCCAGATCTTCATATCATTCAAGCAATCAATTCACTAGATGAAATTGACAAAATTGCAAATGCTCTTAGTTCAAGATTAAGAGAATGGTATGGATTACATTTTCCAGAATTAGATAACATCATTGATAGTATTAATGGATATGCACAAATTGTTATGGCAGGAAAACGAGAGTCGCTAACAAAACAAGTTTTTGAAGATGCAGGTTTTCCAGAATCAAAAGTAGAGATGTTGTCTTTAATTTCTACAAAAAGCAGAGGGGGAGATATCTCTGATGTAAATCTTGCAATTGTTCAATCAATTGCAAAACAAATTTTAGATTTTCATGATTTGCGTAAAAAACTTGAAGAACATGTTGAATCAGAAATGGAAACTATTGCACCAAATCTTTCTGCAATACTTGGTACAACAGTAGGTGCTAGAATTTTAGGAAGAGCTGGCAGTCTTAAGAGATTAGCTTCACTTCCAGCAAGCACAATTCAAGTTCTTGGAGCAGAAAAAGCATTGTTTAGATCATTGAAAACTGGTTCTCAACCACCAAAACACGGACTATTATTCCAACATGCAATGGTTCATGCTGCACCTAGATGGCAAAGAGGAAAAATTGCACGTGCCATTGCTGCAAAAGCAGTCATTGCTGCTAGAGTTGACGTCTACGGAGAGGGCCTAAACAGTACACTACTTGAGAAACTCAATGTCAGGGTTGATGAAATTGGAAAGAAATACGAAAACCCAACTGAAAAAGATACCAGAAGACCAGAATCATTTAGACGAGATGGAGGCAATTTCAGAGATAATCGCAGACGTAGAGATGACAGAGGCGGACGTAGAGATGACAGAGGCGGACGTAGAGATGACAGAGGCGGACGTAGAGATGACAGAGGCGGACGTAGAGATGACAGAGGCGGACGTAGAGATGACAGAGGCGGACGTAGAGATGACAGAGGCGGACGTAGAGATGACAGAGGCGGACGTAGAGATGACAGACCAAGTTCAAATAAAAATAAAAAGAGAAAACAGTTTGGAAGAAGATAATCCATCATTTTTCTGGATAAAATCTGAAGGCCAGCAAAAATTAGCTACTGAAAATTTAGTTCCGGGTAATCAGGTGTATAAAGAAAAACTAATCATCAAAAAAGGAATAGAATACAGACTATGGGATCCTTTTAGAAGTAAATTAGCAGCTGCGATAATGAATGAGTTAGAAGATTTTCCTTTTGAAAATAAAACTAAAGTGTTGTATCTAGGGGCATCAACTGGAACAACTGTTAGTCACATTTCAGATATTGTAGGACCAAGCGGAATTGTATTTGCAGTAGAGCATGCAAGTAGAGTTGCAAGGGATTTTCTAGACAGAGTTGCAGCATACAGAAAAAATATTATGCCAATTCTTCAAGATGCACGAAAACCAAAAGAGTATTTTTCAGTATTTGGTAAAGTAGACGTAGTCTACGTAGATATTGCACAACCTGATCAGACAGAAATTGCAATAGATAATTGTGAAATGTTTCTAAAAAAAGATGGATATTTCTTTCTAGTAATTAAAACAAGAAGTATTGATGTAACAAAGTCACCAAAAAAGATTGTAGAGGAAGAGACACAAAAACTGAAAGCAAAATTTGAAATATTACAGACAATAGATTTGCATCCATATGACAAAGATCATGCTATAGTTATCGCAAAATTCAGTGGTTAGCCATTTAGAATTTTTTGAACAGGTTTCCAGCTCTTGCGTACAAATGTAGGGAGAGATTTGCTGGTTTTGTAGTATCTAGTCACAAATTTGACCGTTTTAGAGTCAGAAGGATACCCACTTCCAAGATCATAGGTTTTTCGTAGTTTTTCAATTGCCCTATCACGCGTAACTTTAGCAATAATTGAGGCTGCAGAAACTACTACAAATCGACTATCTGCATGATGATAGGATTTGATTTTATGATTATCAGATAGTTTTGATATTTCTTTTCCAAATCTTTTAGGATTTACATCACAAGAATCAACATAGGATGTATCAGGATCTAGTTTTAAAACAACTTTTGCCATGTATTTTGCTTCAAGTTCATTCAAACCGTGTTTTTTCACACTTGCATCAATAGATCTTGGGGTAATTTTTGCAATGTAATAATCATCAACTAATTCAATAATTTGTTTGTAAAGTAGCTCTCTGCTTTTTGGAGAAAGTTTCTTTGAATCCTTTACTCCTAATGAAGAAAGTTTTCTCAAGTTTTTTTTATTAATAGAAATTCCAGAAATTACTAGTGGACCAAGCATAGAACCACGTCCTGCATCATCAACTCCACAAATTTGCACGAATTTTGTCTTAAAACACAAGTATTAAACCGTTATAGGTTTTGAAAAAATAGAAGGCAGTTGGAAATACCAAATGAATCACTTCAAGAAATTGTTGAAGGAAAGACAAAATTGTTAGTTCCAAAAGGATCAATTACAGAAAAAGTTCCACCAAAAGAACCAGCATTTTTTAATCCAAAAGCAAGGTTGAATAGAGATTTTTCAATTATTGCATATGCAGCGTTTTTAAAAAATTTTCAAGGTCCAAAAATTTTCTTGGAAGGATTATCAGGTATTGGTGCTAGGGGATTACGAGTTGCAAATGAATTAAAAATTGATAATTTGGTAATCAACGATCTTAATCCAACTGCATTGAAGATGGCTGAATATTCAGCAAAACTCAATGAAATCAAAAATGTAGAATTTTTGGAAAAAGAGGTGTGTAGATTTTTTAGTAATTTTTCAAAAAAAGGTGAAAGAGGTTCGATTGTAGATATAGACCCATTTGGCTCTCCTGCGGCATTTTTTGACTGTGGGATCAGGGCAACCATGCATGGAGGGATTTTATCAGTTGCAGCCACAGATTTGCAGGTGCTAAATGGACTTTTCCAGAGTGCCTGCAAGAGAAAATACGGAGGGGTTCCAGTCAGAGCTGAATACGGAAATGAGATTGCAATTAGATTGGTGCTTGGATGTCTGAGAATGGTAGCAGCAAGATTAGGAGTAGAAGTGGAACCCATGTTTGTTGAAAGTGACATGCACTACTATAGAACATATGTCAAAGTTCGAAACAGACCTGATCAAGATGAAAACATTGGATATATTTTACATTGCAAAAATTGTGGGCATCGAGAAATGGCGTTAGAACAAAAACAAGAATGCAAATTATGTAAATCAAAAATCAGCATTGCAGGTCCATTATGGATTGGAAAAATTTTTGATAAAAAATTCATTGAAAATATGTTAATCCAGATTCCAAATTTAGAAGTGGATAAAGTTTGTGAAAAAACACTAAACAAATGTATGCTAGAGGCAGAGATGCCAGGAATGTATTACACATTAGATGAAATTGCAAAAAAGATGAAATCATCTCCACCAAAATTAGAAGATGTTATTGAAAACTTAAAAAAAAATAAGTTCGTAGCTAGTATAACATCATTTAGTCCGACAGGATTTAGAACTAATGCAAACATTAACGAGATAACAAAAATTTTTGAGACTATCCAATAAAACCTAAACAGACATAATATAACTCACTACTTTGCTTTCTGCTAGCTTTAGGTTTTGTGAGGTTTATTCTTGCAAATTTTTTCTTTACATAATCTCTAAACTCCATAGAATATTCACCATCAAAGACCTTGAATACAGCATTACCTTTGTGTGCTAGTACTTTATCCATGATTTTGGTGCAATCATAATTTAGAGAAATTTGTTTTGCATGATCAACAGACCAATTTCCACTAACTTTGGGGGAAAGATCACAAATCACAGCATTAACTTTACGCTCAAAATAGTTCATTACATCATCAACCACATTCTCATCTTCAATATCACCTCTCAAAATTTCTGCTCCTGGAATTTCCTCAACATAAGACAAGTCAATCCCCATAACTTTGCCCTGGTTTCCTGCTAGCTTGATTGCCATCTGGGTCCAGCCACCAGGAGCACAGCCAAGGTCAAGAACGTAAAAACCAGGACCGATAATTCGATAAGACTGATTTAGTTCTTTGAGTTTGTATGCAGCTCTGCTTCGAAAACCTTGCTCATGTGCTAATTTTCGATAGTGATCTTTTCGTGCATCTAATAGTTTCATTTGGCCTTCGCAGGTTTTTTCATCTCAGCAATTACCCAATCTTCAATGAATTGGCAGTTTCTAGGACTGATTTCACCTTCAAGTGAGCATTTCTGTTCAACAGGACAAACCAAGCAGGGAGAATTTTCAATTGACTGTGTACTAATTGGAGTTTTCTTTAAAATTAATTTGTATGTCCAACGATTCTTTTCAAGCATTTTTTCTCTAGTGATAAAACCAATTCTTTCAAGTTTTAATGACAGACGGGAACCATCACGACTTGTAAGTTTGAGTTTCTTCCACAATTCACTTTGAAACATTCCTTCTGATTCACGTTCAGCCAAAATATCACAGACTTTGTTTGTGAGTCTTTCCATGTCTACTTTTTCTATTTGGAAATTTTCAATTTCTTCATCAGATAATTGCTCTTCTAATTCTTCCTCAGGGGTTAATTCTTCGATTCTTTTTTGCTCTTCTAATTCTTTTTTGGTTAATTTTTTAGGTTTTTCAGGTTTTGCTTCTGCTTTCTTTGTTGTTTTCTTTGTAGGTTTTGCTTCTGCTTTCTTTGTTGTTTTCTTTGTAGGTTTTGCTTCTGCTTTCTTTGTTGTTTTCTTTGTAGGTTTTGCTTCTGCTTTCTTTGTTGTTTTCTTTGTAGGTTTTGCTTCTGCTTTCTTTGTTGTTTTCTTTGTAGGTTTTGCTTCTGCTTTCTTTGTTGTTTTCTTTGTAGGTTTTGCTTCTGCTTTCTTTGTTGTTTTCTTTGTAGGTTTTGCTTCTGCTTTCTTTGTAGATTTTTTAGGTTTTGAATCTAGAATCTCTGTTTTCTTTTTTAATGCATCAATTTCTGCTTTGATTTTCTTTGCTTCATCAACTAATTCTTCTTTTTTCTTTGCCATCAAATCACCTTTTTTTTAAATTTAATTTCATATTTTCCATATAGTATTCCTATTTAACAGTAAATTCTTCACTAGTAGAGATATTTTTTAGATCCTTTGAAATCATTTGTGCTACGATTTTGTAGGAACCAGCAGTATCTATAACCTCAGAGAATTTGTCCCCAATTGGAATTAATGCATTTTTTTCAGCAAAACATTGTTCAAGAAATCCGCCTTGAGTTATCACATCTTCTCCAGAATAAATCGTGATGTATAGATCTCCACAATCAAAATGAGAATCAGAAACTTGGACAAATATCGCTACGGGTTCAGAAGTTGAGTATGATTTTGAGAGTCCAATTATTTCAATATCAGAACTATGGGCACTTACTCCAGAACCATGTGAGCCTCCTACAGTAGGTGCTGAAGGCATCATGTTTAATTCTCGTCCAGGCTCTTGCAAAATATCACCCATAACAGCAGAACCAAAAGCAATTGAGAAAATTACTGGTAAGACAAATACAACAAAAATTCTTTTTGATGCCATTTTGTTTTCAAATTACTGTTTCCCCTATATCTATTTAGCAAACCCTTTGACTTCAGATCAATTTGACGAATGAGTTAAATCGTAGCCGACTAAATATCGCTAGATGCGACTTAGAAAATTCAGAGTTAGGGCATATCGTTGCATTCATGATTCTGGAGAAATTACAGTTGGAGACTTGGCAGCATTTATTGGAAGAAATGAAAGTGGTAAAACTACCATTCTTCAAGCACTGACCCTTCTAAATAGAGGCGAACAAGTTTCAGAGCTAGATCTTTGTGATGAAATGAGTGATGAACTCAAAGAAGAGATTAGACTTGCAGAAGGAGAATTTGAATTAAATCAAAATGAGATGGAAATGGTAAAAGAGAAATTTCCAGGCCTTCCAGAAATGAAAAAAATTAGATTATTTAGGACAAATCAAAATCCCAAAGTGCAATACGAGTTTGACGATATTGAGCTTGGTGAAGAAGAGAATAAGGGACTTAATTCATGGGAGAATTTTGCAAAACAGATTATAGAGTTTTTAGATACAATTCCAAATCATCTTAGAATTCAAGTAAACACATCATTCTTTGAAGGAGATGTTCCAAACAGCCAAGAATCATTTGATAGAGGAATGGCAGAATTTAGCAATCAATTTCATGTTGTTGCAATGCAAGAACCAAAAGTAATTGAAGAATGGGAAAAGATCTATGAAAGTCCAGAAAGTCAATTTTCAAATTTACTCAGTGGAAAAAGCGAAAAAACAGCTCTACAAAATTTCATAGAATCAGAGTTACATCCAAGATTTGTTTATTTTTCAGATTATAAAAAAATCTACGGAAACATAAATCTCAATGAATACATGAGAGAAGAAAAGGGTGAAAGAGCAGATTCTATTGAATATGTTGAAGAGTTTGACAAGGCAGAAACGGTGAGAAATCTCTTCTATCTAGCAGAGCTGGACATGAATGAGTTAGAAGAAGTAAAAGAGAGCCCATCAAAATGTATCAAACTACTAAATGCTGCAAGCAACAGATTGACTAGTAAACTAAATCCTGCATGGAAAGGAGATCCAATTCATGTAGACTTGAGATATAATCCAGGAAATATTATGAGTGTTGTAATTTCAGATGTACACAAAGATGGAACTGTAACAAATACAGGATTATTAAATAGAAGAGCAGAGGGTTTCAAATGGACGTTCTCTTTTATTGTAAACTTTGCAGCTGAAACACAAAGAGCAGAATTAAAAGAAGCAATTTTACTTTTAGATGAACCGGCAAGGAATCTTCATCCAACACAACAGATGGGAATATCGGATTTGTTAAAAAATCTGGCAGGTTCAAATCAAGTTTTGTATGCAACACACTCACCATTTATGATATTTGATTATACTCCAGGAAATTTGCTTGTTGTAGAATTAGACAAACGAAAACATCTAAGTCGAATATTTTATGATTATTGGAATGCAGATGATAAAACACTTACACCAATTTTGTATGGATTATCTAGAGGCCAAGTAGAATCAATAGTAGACAGAGAGATAGGAACAAACTCTAGACCAGTAATAATTGTAGAGACAATGTCAGATTCAATGTATCTAAATGCATTTGACAAATTCTTACAAGATCCAAACATTTCAATGAATCCACTTAATGTTGTTGCAGCATATAACAAAAATTCAGTTTTGCCATTGGCAATATTTTATAGAAATCATGGATACAGAACCTTTATTCTATTAGACAATACTGAGGAATCCAAACAAATTTCAGCACAACTAGTTTCAAATGAGTTTTCACCAATTCAGACAATTTTCTTTGAATTGGAAGGAAAAAAGCTTGAATCAATTGAAGATTATATTGTTCTTGAAGATTATCTACACCCAGTAAATCAGACTTATGAAATCAAGTTAAGGCGAGAAGGGTTTTCAAATCTTGCACCAGAAGATGTGTTATCAAAAGAGGGCAAAGGTAATTTAGAAAAATTAAAGAAAATTTGGCAAGAACACAGTGATGATGATTGGGGTCAATTCAACAATGAAGAGATTACCAGATACATTTGTGAAAAAATATCATTAGAAGAAACCAGCTTTCTGTCAGATAAAACTAAAGATCAATTCAGATCATTATACAGACTAATTGCAGAACGAATCAGACAATATCAAAATGTTAACGCAAAATCAGATTTAGATAAATTTCAAAAGGCCAAAGCTTAAGAAGTTTGCTCATGAAAAATACTGAATTTAGAAATAGAAAAAGAGGAAAAAATCTTTAAGGTTTAAGTGAGAGATGACTAGTTTGAATATAATGAATAAATCCTCGATGAGAGGAATTTTCCTTTCAATTGTACTATTATTTTCAATAACATTAGTTTCAATTCCAGATAACGTGTATGGTCAAGAGATTAATGCTAACAGTATAGGATTGGAAGAAACCGTGATTATAGAATTTACAAATGAATTAGATAAAGAAATCAATACTTTTAGAATTTGGCTTGGTTCAGGTTTTAATTTTGAATCTTTTAAAACCGAAAAAGGATGGTTAGGTGAAAAAACACCACAAGGGGTTATAATTTTTACAACTTCTGAACCTATCAAAAAAGGAGAAACAGTGAAGTTCGGAATAAAAACGGATACCAAAAATCCAGGAATTAATTGGAAAGCAATTGACACAAAAAGTGAACAACAAGGTATGGGCAAAGTGCTACCAGAAGAATTACCTAAAGTTGTAGAAAATACTGAGATTAAACCAGTAGAAAACATTGAGGATAAACCAGTAGAAACAGGAATTCTTTCTGATTCAGTTTTTAGAATAATTCCAGAAAAGCCCAACATAGGGTCATCAATCAGAGTAACTGGAGATAATTTTGGTTCTTCAGAAGAATTTGACTTTTACATAGATAATTCAAAAATCGGTAGTTTTGTAACAGATGAGAATGGTCACTTTATGACAACAATGCAGATTCCAGAAAATCAAAATGCAGACAGAGTGGATTTTAAAGTCAAAGATAGTGAAGGAGGAGAGAAAAAGTATAGTGTGAGAATAGAAGAGATAGACAACAGGATTGCAGAAGAAAATGTTAAACTCACAATCAAAGGAATACCAAATGTAATTCATAGAGGAGACTTTTTGGAGATTTCAGGTACAGGAGATCCTAATAGTGCAGTTACTGCAGAAATAACTAGTCCAGATGGAGAGATTATTAATGCAAGAACAGCGGAAATTGATGCCAAAGGAAATTGGGAATTAGCAGAACCAATAGTTGTTGCATTAGACACACCATTTGGCAAATACAGTGCAACAATTACTGACGGACGAGAAAGTATACTAAAATCATGGACTGTTGAGTCTGACAAAATAATAATCGTGGCGCCAAACAAATTGAAGTTTGAACCAGGAGAAGTAATGATATTTAATGGAACTGCTTTGCCTAACAAACCAATTGAATTTATTTTGGAAGATCCACAAGGTAAAGAATTATTTTCAGACATTATTCAAATAGATGAATCAGGGCATGTGGAATTCGAATACGCTACAGTGCAATCATCACCTAAAGGAACATACACATTGATTGCAACACAAGAGAAAGACACAGAATTCATATTTGCAGGACTCGGTCAATTACCTACAACTCCAGTGAATTTAGAATTTGATGAACTCAATTACAATGCAGGAGATACAGCAATAATTTCAATTACAGGAAAATCTTCAGAAATTGCTAGTCTGTTAATCATAGACCCATCGGATAAGCCAAAAGGAGATACAGTGTCCATTCAATTAGCACCAGATGGTACTGCAGTATATGAACTGGACTTGACAGGATTTGCATCAGGAGTGTATTCTGCAGTAGTTAGTAAAGGAACCGCACAAAGTACAGAAATTTTCACAGTAGGATTACAAACAGGTTCAGGAGAAATCAAAATCAACACTACAAAATTAGATTATTCCCCAGGTGATTCCATTCTAATTCTAGGAGATACAGGAGAAAATGTTTTGTTAACAATATCTTTGGCAGATCCTGATGGAAACATAGTAAAAGAAAAGGATACTTTTTCAGATAAAAATGGAAAGATTTCTGAAAGTACATTTAGAATTCCATCAGATGGAAAAGGTGGTATGTGGTCAATTAATGCAAAAAGTGGTTCAAACTTCCACACAATAGAGATCGATGTTATCGCCACAGTTACGGAAGGAGTTCAGATAAGTGTCGAGGAAGGAATTAATGTTCCGGGTGTTGGTGATTCAATGCAAATCAAGATAGTCGGCGTTAGTCAAACTGTACAAATTGAAATAATTGCAGCAGATGGAACAGTCATAGATTCATTAGAATTTGTTGCATCATCTGGAGGAGAAATAAACCAACCATGGATAATTCCTAAAGACACTGCACCAGGAACATATACAATCAAAGTGGAAGATGCATTTACTTCGGCAGAAGATACTTTTGAGATAAGTTAATCTCAAACAATTTTATTTCACCTAAATTTAGCAGCCAGTATGAATCTAAGAGACAAAATTGCAGAATATCCAAATTTTCCAAAAAAAGGGATTTTATTTAGAGACTTTAGTCCAATCCTAAAAGATCCATCAGCAATGGAATCAATTGCAGATGAATTTTCAAAGTATTTTCATCCAAAAAATATCGACATATTTGCAGGAATAGAATCAAGAGGATTCATTTTAGCATGTATTCTAGCCACAAGATACAACAAGGGAATGATGATGATTAGAAAAGCAGGAAAACTGCCTGGAAAGACTACAAAAATTTCATACACAATTGAATATGGTAAAGACACAATAGAAATTCAAAAAGATATCATTGAAGAAGGGCAAAGAGTGCTCATTTGTGATGATTTGTTAGCTACCGGTGGAACTGCCAAGGCAGCTGCAAAACTAATTGAAAAAGTTGGAGGAAAAATTGTAGGTTTTGCATTCATCATAGAACTAACCGATCTCAATGGAATGAAAGGTATTAGCAAATACGATTGTAAATCACTGGTGAAATATTAATGGAAAAAGACGTAGAGATTGGAATTTTTGGAGGTACTGGAATTTATGATTCAGGATTACTTGAAGATGCAAAGGAAGTAGATATTGACACACCTTATGGAAAGCCATCAGACACAATAACTGTTGGAACCTTCAAAGGAAGAAAAATTGCATTTCTTCCAAGACATGGAAAAAAACACACCATTCCACCACATATGATTAATTTTAAAGCAAATATTTGGGCATTCAAAGAACTTGGAGTTACACGAATAATTGCACCATCAGCAGTTGGTAGTCTGAAAGAAGAATTAGCACCAGGACATTTTGTATTACCAACACAGTTTCTAGATTTTACAAAGTCAAGAGATGGTTCATTTTCAGAAGACGGTAGAGTAATTCACATTTCAGTAGCAGATCCATTCTGTCCAGAATTACAATCATCAATTACTGAAGTGACAGATAGTTTGGATATGAACATTCACAAAGATTGCACATATGTCTGCATTGAAGGTCCCAGATTTTCTACAAAAGCTGAATCTAAATTCTATAGAACAACTGGTGCAGACATTATTGGAATGACTCTAGTTCCAGAATGTCAGCTAGCAAGAGAAGCACAAATTTGTTATGCATCAATATCCACAGTAACTGATTATGATGTATGGGCAGAAAAACCAGTAACTGCAAAAGAAGTGTTAGAGACACTTTCAAAAAACGTTGAAGGAACAAAGAAAATCTTAACAGAATTAATTGAGAAAATTCCTAAAGACAGAAGTTGTTCTTGTGCTAAAGCATTAGAAGAAGCAGAATTCTAATCATCAACAAATGACTCTTTTTTGAGTCCTTCAGGCAAAGACATGTCTCCTTGAAGCAGATTTCTTTGCAATTCCATTATTACTTCATCAACATCATAACCTAGTTTTTCTAATTCCTTTTCAGTGACTTTCGAAAGTTTTGCTCCAACATTTTGTCCACCAATCCTTCCAAACGCTATTGCAGTAAAATGAAATTCATGTTCATCAACATTAAATTTACCATTAATTTTTGCAGCCATCTGACTGCCATGAATATCATTAATGTGAACTTTGATTTCCATTTTAAAAATTAAATTTCTACTGCTTTGTTGACATTATCATCAATCAAAAAGCTCCAGTGTTTGTCATCTTCAACTTGGTAATCTTTTACTGTTAGAGGAACAATCTTCTCATCAAGACATTCGTGCTTGATTTCACCATTTTCTTTTAATTTTACTAGTTTCCACTTGTATTTTCCCTGTTGTAATTTACAAACTGTTACTGCCCATTTTGCGTCAGGATCAATTTTTGGCATCCCTACAAGATCAGCCAATTCTTCAATACCAAGTTGCTTTTCCTCACAGAATCTCTTCTTACACACACCACATCGCCATACATCAACTGAACCAATTGTTCTCTCATCAATGTTGATGTTTACTACACCAAAGTAAACTGGTTGGTGTTTACAGGTTTCAGTATCAATAGTCAATGGTCTTCAAAAATCGTAGTATTATTTAGTTCTTGCATCATCATATGGTTTTTCAAGAATCACACCTATACTGTCAACAATTTTGTTTCGTTTAAATTCAATATTTTCTCGCTCACACATTCGTCTATACATGTTAACAACAGTAAATCTAGGATGCATTGCCTCAAATTCGGTTTCAGAGATATCAATGAATGCACCTAAATTCATTAGATCCTTTGCTGCAGTATGTGCATCATCTAAAGAGATCTTTAGTTTTTCAGAAATTGTTTGAGGAGTCATTTTTCCATAGCAGGTAACAAGCAAATACACTTTGGTTTGAATGGGATTTAGATGAATTTCAGAGATCAGATCATTTTCAATCTTTGAATCCATAATTTTTCAACTATTCCATTACAATAAAACATGATCCCATATCATTTTTTGACTAGGAGTCTTTTTGATATCTTCAAAGAAAATCCCATTGCAACAAAATGAGCTATTGCACCTGAAATTGCTCCAATCATAACATCATCAAGGAAAAACCAAACCAGAACAAATACAATAAGAGACGGAACAGTAGTGATTAATGCAATTATACTTCCTCTAAGAAAAATTTCTTTTTTTGTTAATTTTGCAGGTTTTTTATCTTCAGACAATAGCTCAAATTTTAAAAAATGGTAATAAAAACCAAAGATACTTTATATTTGGTCAACCTAAATTGTTACTGTTTGTCAAGTTACAAGGGAGCATATTCAAATGAACAATCTCTGAATTTTGTAATTCCTATTATTGTGATATTATTTTTAGGGGTAATTTACATAATGACTCAGAGGGCAGATTCAGGCTTTGTTAGTTTCTTCTTGATTGGTGCTGCAGCACTTACAATGTTTTACTGGGTGAGAGTCTTGAAAAAGATGACAAAAGACCAGAAACCACTCTACACACAATCAAGAGAACAAGAACAAAAGAACTGGGTTTATGACTTGATCAAAGGGGATGGAGAGTTTGTTTTTGTAGCAGAAGTCCCAGGGCCTGAAGATAAAGTCGCAGTAAGATTAGTAGATGGAATGTTATACATTAGAGGAACTGGAGGATTTTCAAAAGAAGTGCCAATTGAGGGTGCAAACGATATGCAAATATTTGATTTCAAATATCGTAATGGCGTATTAACACTTAGAATAAAATAATTACAGACTTTTTGCTAATTCTAATTTCTGAGGCAAGTATTTGTCAGTAATGTTGGTAAGACCATATTTTGCAAATGCCTCCAGTTCTGCTTTTCTCTTTAATCTCAAGAATACTTCAAGTTCTTTTTTCCAAATTCCTGATTCATATCGCGGATCCTTTTGCAAATCATAACATCTCTTAATATCAGATTCAGTCATCGGAATAGTTGGTAGTTTGTATTTTTCAATATCAGTTGCCCAAACTCCAACCCATTTTGCATCAGGTACTGTCAATTCTCTAAGATGTGCAGCATTTGCAGAACCAGATTTGATTACCATAGCAATATGTTCTCCATACACATCCCCATCAGTCAAGATGATGACAGGCAGTCCCATTTCATCATGAAGGCGTTTTAGTAAAGTACGTGTAGAACGTGGTGCTTGTCCTCCAGTGTTAATAATGATTGATTTGAATTTTTTATCAACTTGTTCTTCAACAAATCTTGTAAAGAGACCACCTTTCTCAATTGCAATTACAATTTCTGCACTAGTATCAACTAGTTCAGCAGTAGTTAGACTAGGTCCAATAGAATAACCATCAGGATGGTTTGATAGATTCATCTTTTTACCCTCATATCCAGGAATTGTGTATTCAATATTCAAATCACCAAAGATAGAGCTTCGCTCTTCAGGGAAGATGTGGAAATCTTCTCTTGGTCTTGAGGTTACAGCCTCTAAATCCACAATGATGTTATCTGATTCAGATTGGTCATCAAACTCTATTGCAAATGCTTGGGATGAATAATACACATCTCTTAATGTAGAGGATTTTTTCTCTTGAGTGAGGCGATTTGCAAAAAATGCAAGCCACATTAGTTGAGTAAATGAGCGAAGTTGGGCAGAATTCTTTGCGCTTCTAAGAGCAGTAGAATTTCCTAGAATATACTGTCTTAGTTTTTTGTCATAAACGATATTACTAACAGATCTACTTGGAATGGAGAATTTTGGGAATTGTCCATTTTCTAAATCTTCATAGATTTTTGCACCGTGGTTTTTTAGAGATTCAAGAATTGTTTTTTGTTTCTCTTTTGCTTTTTTGCTGATCTCTTTTGCTTTTTTCTCACTTGCTTTCAATTGGTTTTTCCTCCTCTATTGTCTTTTCAGTTTTAATTTCAACAGGTTCTAGTTCCTCTAAAATTTTCTTGTAATTAGGTTCTTTTTTCTTTCCGGCAAGTTCAGTACAAAATTCTGCGATCATTGGAATGTATTTTGCATAAAGATTTGCTCTCTTTTTTGCCATTTCTGCTTGGCCTCTCTTTGACATGAATGCAGCTAGTTTTCTTGATAAGAATTGTAATCCTAGTCGGAGTTCGCGTTCGATCTCTTGTCTGTCTGCAACATTTTCTTTTCCTGCAGTCTTGTAAGGGATTCTAGTTGAGCAAATATGAGAGACTATGATAAATGGTGGATCACCTTTTACTTTGTATCGTCCCCAGTCAGTATCATTTACAACTTTTAGAACTACATCACTGCCTTCATCATAAAGTAGTGGAATTCTGTTTGCATATCGGTATACATGAGGTCCACCTGATTTGATGTCACCACCATATGCAATACCCATCTCAACAATAAATGGGAATCCAGAATATGCCGAAGCTGGGCGTTGAACAACAGCAACAAAATCAGGATTAAAGAATTTCTTGATTCCTTTTTCTAGTGGTGATTCGCCTAATGGTGCAAGGCAACTAGAGTCTGGAGCCATGAAATCATCGAATTTCTGTAAAGCGTCACTAAGGTTCACTAGTTCTTGATTGGTCAGAGTACCCATGCGTTTTTCAGGCTTGAATTTTGCAAACTCGGCGAATTTTACTGCAGTAGTAGGACCTACACGTTGGAATCTTTTGGTAAGAAATGTAGTAAGGGGTTCACCTTGAACAGTGTTAGTAAGTTGTTTGTAATACTGACTTTCAGGATCCATATCAACTGTTTTTGATTGAGAATCTCCAAAGTCCCAATAATGTAATTTTTTGTTTGGAACATCTAAATCTTCAATTCTAATCTTGCTTAATTTTTCAAAATCCATTTTCAGAAATGACAACAAGGCTATCACTACACGAACTTGACGTGAAAGATTTTTCCATTTCTTTTTTGCTTTGGTCATAATTGCAGTAAAGCTTAGATTTTGTTTTGACAATCCTAAATCTTTTCTTACCTTTTCAATCATTACATCATCAATTGTCGGAATTTCAAATTGAGATTCAACAATCATTCTTCTGATTCTTTCAACATCAATTCCATGTGGGTGTGGTCTGATAATTGTTGGTGGAGGAGGAATCTCTTTTACAAATCTAGTGTGTTGGAATTTTTGTCCTTTAGGATCATCAAAAGTAATTGTTGCATAAGGAGTAATTAATGATGTTTCATAGACATAATCTCTAATTTTGTTTCCTGCTTTAGAGTAATCACCTTCTAAACAAATACTAACAGAAAGTCCTTTCTTGGAAGCTTCTTTTGTATTGTGTTTTACAATTACAGGTTTGTTTTTTTGAATGTCCAATAATATTTCAAACTGGTTTTGAGTTTGTCCATCAGCACAACTTTTTACAATTACGGGTTTGTTTGTTGTAATCTGACCATACAAAATTGCCATTGTTGCACCAAGTCCAAACATACCTCTTGCTTGTTTTAATCCAAATTTGGAACCATAAAGGACAGTTCCAAATGCTAGTGGAATGTGTTTTGCGTCAACTCCAGGTCCATTATCCTTTACAGTCAAGATGTAGGGTTTTGGGTCTGGTTTGTCGGGCTCAACAGCCTTAATTGTTAAGTGTACATCAGGTAGTATTCCTTTTTGATCACAGGCATCAAGAGCATTTTCAACAAATTCCCTGACAGCAGTGTATAGTGAACGGGTAGGATTACTGAACCCAGCCAAATCACGATTACTATAGAAAAACTCACTAGGAGAAATCTGATTAAATTTTTCTTTAATAGAAGACATCTTGATCTTCCCACAACTTCATTTTTTCTTGTTTTTCTTTTCTATTTGCAGCTTCTAATTTATCATAAACTGCACCATGCATACTTCCACTGGAAATAGAAGAGATTGCATCAACTGCTAATCGTAATTTACTTGCATCACCAATAATTGAAACTGTTTTTCCATAAACTGAGATATGAGTACTGCTAAGATTTTCCATATTTCTTCTTGCTCTACCACCTTCTCCAATAATTCTCCCTTTTATCCTTTCAACATTTGCATTAGATTTTCCAGCAAACTCTCGAAGATCTATAACATGCAATGTGTTCTCTCCCTTTAACAAGGTCATAGCGTTTTCAGGAGAAAAACCTCTACCAATTGCTGTAACAATTTCCATCGCTTTGAATGGTTGGATCTTTTCAACATCACCATCAGACTTTATGAGAACTTCTCCAGTCTCACCATCTATATCTAAAGACACATGACATGATTTTTCAATTTTAGATTTAATGTTTCCAGATTTCCCAATGAGTACTGCTATCCTGTCATTTGGAATTCGTAGTAATTTCTCAAAACTCATTTTACAATATCCTCAAATAATTTATCTGTGTCCTCAACAGAAACTCCTCGTTTTTTGAAGAACCTTGTAATGTTATTAATGTCTCTCTTAAGAAATTCTTGAGTATTTGGGTGTCTCAAATCAACTGCAGATCCCAAATCAAAAACCACCAATCCGTTTTGTGTCTTGAAGATATTATATTCTGAAAAATCTCCATGTACTAACTTTGCCTTTTGATACATATCTAAAATAATTTGGATAGACTGTTTGTAGTCATCCTCATCTACTTGTGAATCAAGTAACGATTTTCCAGGAGCTCCATTTTCACCCACAAATTCCATTGCCAATACATTATTTGTCACATGAAGGGGTTTTGGAACAGGGATTCCAGCCTCAAAACACTGAGTTAAGTTTCGATATTCCTTTTTTGCCCAGAGATACACAAGGTTTTTGGTTCCTTTTTTGACGTTTGAGAATCTAGGGTCACCAAGTATGTATGGTTCACGTTTTTTAAAATTCGAAGTACTAACAAGATAAATTTTCAATGCAACATCTGAATCATTTTCATCAACTCCCCAAAACAAAACTGATTCTTTTCCAGCACTTACTGCACCATTGACATATGCAATGATATGATCTGTGATCATTTTGTATAACGTCATGACAGTTGGCTTATCTAAGACTTCGTTTACTACTTTGCCTTTTTTAAAACCATCATCCAAAGTTTTTCGTTTAGCTTTTGAAATTAATTTTTTATCTATCTTCGATTCAAGTTTTTTGCTAAGAATATCAGTCATTACTCAATAACACCTCCACTAGATAAAATGAATTTCTTTTTTGTATGGAAATCATTTTACATTTTAAAAACTATGAGAAATGGAACTCCAGAAATTTTTTTAACAGCATTTTCAGAACCAATACCTAATCCAAGAGATAAAGAAATAGTTTCATCACCTACAAGATTAATTATTGCAGAATTTTTTAGTAGAGTTTCAGCTTCTTCTTTTTCGACAAATCTTTCTCCGTAATAGCTTTCACTTATGTGCATGTTTAGTTCACCTTCAACAATTGTTTTACCCAATAGTTCTGCATCACATATGTTCAACATTGGGTTTTTTTGATAATCAGTTTGACGTACTGCAAATGGCATTATGCATATTTACCTTTTAGAGTTGATTTTGCACCACATGCTTCACAAATCAAAAATGATATGCGATTTTCTTTTAGTATCTTGGTATCAGGACTTTTGCAAGTAGGGCATTCAAGATAATCTTTAACATAAATTTGAAATAATCTAGTAAAATCATCAGGATCACGCTTTCCAATAAACATGGCCTTATCACCAATTCTTTCAGCAGGAACTGCAAATTCTTTTGAAAGGTACTGTAATACTTTATCAGGATCTCTTCTAAGCACTTTTGGGAATTCAGAGAAATTACGCAAGAAAGTCTTCTGTCCTTCCCACATCACATCAACAACAGGAAGTTCAAACCTAGCAGTAGAGGTCTTTTCAGTATCACCTAGTTTATCCTGTATCCTTTTGAGTAGATTCTCATATTCTGCTTTGGTCACTAAAAAATAGTCAAGACTAGACCCTATATGGGTTTTGAAAAAGAAGAAGTCGTGTGGATTTTGTTTCTAAATTATTCCATTTTTCCGATACGGAAAACGTTAGTTCCACATTCAGGACATGTACCTTTTACGGCAGGACGTCCGTTCTTTAGTTTAGTTTCTTTGGGATCTTTAATGTCCCTTTTTTCGCGGCATTTTACGCAATATGCTGTAACCATTCTAAAAATTGTCAAACACGCTGGTATTTAGGAAGAGCCTGTGAAAATTATTTAACTACAGGCTAGATGCAGGTAAATTTTTTTGTGCCTCAAAAAAAGCCTGAATTCAAAAATTTTAACGAATGTTAGCAAATTTTAGAAAATTATGGTCAAGATTATGCAAAAAACTAATTTTTCTAATATTTGTTTAATAATGGAAAATTTCTTCAAAGATTATCAATTATAAACCAGCAGACATTATAGAAGAAAAATGGCATCAAAAAAAGGAATTGCAATTACAATAATTATTTTGGGCGCAATAACTGGAGCCAGTTTTTTGGTATGGACAGTACCACAACAAAATGAAACAACATTCATCATTACAGATTATGAAAACTATCTAGATGGTGCAAAAAGTATCCATGAAGTTTTACAAAAATCGACTGATATAGAATATCAAAAACTATTGGATGGCGAGATAACACCAGACCAATACATCACATCAGCTGATGTTACATCAAGTCAAGTAACATCACAAATCAGCGAGTTTGTAACATCAAAACCACCTGAGGAATGGCAAAATAGTTACATTAGTTTCATGGATGGAATGAAGAAATTCAATTCATACATTGGAGAGACCAAAGTGTTAGCAAATCTAATACAAAATGAAAGTTCACAAGAAGAGTTCACAGAGGCAATGGAGAAAATTGAATCACTAAAAGCAGAATCAATGGAGTTAGTCAAAATTTCTGATGACTCCAGACCTTAGCCTCAAAACCGAATTTTAATAATCATAATGGTTGGAAATCGTTAAAAGGCAATTTCACAAAACAAGATGAATGTCTCAACGCTCAGACAAGGTTGAAAAAGATGTCAACGCATCTACTGCCAACAAATTACTCGTAATTTGTGTAGATAGAGACAATGATGTAGGTGAAAAGGCAGGCATCGTAACGCCAGTAATTGGGAGAGATGCATGCATTGAGGCAGCACAGAGATTAGCATTAGAAGATCCTGAAGATGCAGATTCTAATTCAATATTTTCTGCAATCAAAACGTATGAAGACTTGGTAAGTAAGGGATATCAGGTTGAAGTTGTTACAGTTGCAGGTGTAAAAGATAGAGGCGTTCAAGCTGATGAGAAAATTCTTAGTGAAACAAGAAAGGTTTTAGATAAATTTTCTGCAAATGGCGCAGTTATAGTTTCAGATGGTGAAGATGATGAAAGTGTTATTCCAGTAATTCAAAATGTTCTACCAGTAGTTTCAGTGCAACGTGTTGTAATGAAAGTAAGCAGAAGTGTAGAGTATTCCTATGCAGTATTTGGAAAATATCTTAAAATGATTGCATATGATTCAAGATATTCAAAATTTTTCTTGGGAGTTCCAGGAATCCTTTTGTTAATTGGTGGTGTTGCATCCGTATTTGGAATTACTACTGAAATTTTTGCAGTACTTGTTAGTATTTTAGGTGGTGCATTTTTGATTAGAGCATTTGATATTGACAGAGTATGGTCAAGCTGGTCAAAACCGACGCCGATGGGTTTTATCAGAATGTTTACAATGGTTGCAGGAATATTGTTGATACTTTCATCAGTACCAGCTGGTGTTGCATCAATTGATCCAGAATTAGCTGAGGCAGATACTACATTTGTTGCAAAGATAACTGATCAAGTAATTATCGGTCAGTTTGTTGCAGGAGTATTACCAATATTGTGGACAGGACTTGGTGCAATCTTTGCAGGAACTTTACTTAGTAACTGGATTGGAGGAGTACCAAGACAAATCAGCGACATATTGAGAATAATTGTGCTCATAGCTTTGTATCCAACAATCTACCAGTTTACAAACATCATGATTTCTGATGTGAGTTCATTTACATTGATTCCTCCACTTTTAGGGGGACTGGCAGCAACCTTGGTTTCAGCCACAATTCTCTTCAAAAAATACAGAAAACACAAAGACCAAGAGATGGTTTCTGATTAATTCAGACCATTTCTAGGCTGAATTTTGCAAAAACACTGATATCTTTAGTTGCAGACTAACCATCAAAAGGTGAATCAGTATTAGTAAAATCAAAGATGTACTCCTCCAATTATCGGGTCTTTACAAAATTTATGGAAAAAGACTAGAAAGTGAGATTCAAACTGGAGACATTCCAAATCATGTTGCATTAATTTTAGATGGAAATCGTAGATGGGCCAAAAGACATCTGTCACTTCCAAAGGCAGGACACTGGAAGGGAGCTGATGCAGTAGAGAACCTTCTTGATTGGTGTGAAGAGTTTAACATCAAAATTGTAACGCTGTATGCATTATCAGCTGAAAACTTGGATAGAAATGATGAAGAACTTGATCATCTCTACGAGTTAATTCGCATGAGGTTAGAAAAGCTGTACAACGATCCACGAATTCATCGATCAAAGATGAGAGTAAAGGGTATTGGAAGAATAGAGTTGCTGCCTGATTCCATCAAAGAGATTTTACAAAAGTTAGATGATGCTACTAAAGACTATGACAATCATTTCCTAAACATTGCACTAGCATATGGTGGACAGTATGAACTAGTTGATGCTGTCAAAAAGATAGGTGAAAAAATCAAAGACGGTCAGTTAGATGTTGAAAAGATTACAAAAAAAGAGATTGAATCAAACTTGTATACATCACACTTGCCACAGTCATCACCAGACATGATTTTGAGAACATCAGGTGAAAAAAGACTCAGTGGGTTTTTGATGTGGCAAAGCGCATACAGTGAATTAGTTTTTATGGATATCTTTTGGCCAGAGTTTAGGAAAATAGATTTGATGCGAGCCATTAGAACATTTCAAGAAAGAAAAAGAAGATTAGGAAAATGATTGAAGAGACATCAGCAGGAATAGTATTGTTTAGAAAAGAGGACTCTAAGAATTTGTTTTTACTTTTACATTATCCATCAGGTCATTGGGATTTTGTAAAAGGTAAGATGGAAAAAGGTGAATCAACACATGAAACTGCAGTAAGAGAAACAAAAGAAGAGACAGGGATAACTGATGTGAATTTTGTAGAAGGGTTTGAAGAGTGGATAGAATACAATTTTCAATATCAAAAGGAGCTTGTTCACAAAAAAGTTGTCTTCTTTTTGGCGGAAACTACAACTAAAGAAGTAAACATTTCACATGAGCATCTTGATTACACATGGATGGATTACAATACTGCAATGGAAAAGACTACGTTTGATAATGCAAAGACAGTTCTAACTAAAGCTCAGATGCTACTTTCCAAGACTGTCTAGCTGCAAATCTTTTGCAATATCAGTTGGTTTTTTTGCATTTAGAATTGTTCTTCCAACAATTAGATAATTTGTTCCAGCAGAGATAACTTCACTTGCATTACCACCTTGTGTTCCAACACCTGGAGAAAAGATACTGAGTTTTCGTCCAGCCTTTTTTGAGCAGTACTGGATAATTTTTGGAAAAGTTGCACCAACTACAATTCCATCAACTTTTGCTTCCAGTGCCCAATCTAAGAATAGTTGATAGAGTTGCTGCTTTTTTCGCATCTTTACTTCCATGTCGTATGATAATTTAGCCTCAGGGGCGCTCATATGACACAAGGTGATGACTCCTTTGCCATTTTTGTGGGCAGATTTTACCAGATTTTTCAGACTATCTAGTCCCATGATAGGATTTGCAATGACTGCATCAAAACCCATCTTCCACAAATTTTCTGTAGTAACACGATTTGTGTTGCCAATATCATTTAGTTTAATGTCGGCAATTGTTTGAAGACCATACCTATGAGCTGTTTTGTTTATGTTGAGGACTTGTTTGCTACTTAGTGGAAGTAACAAATGAAAATTTAGTTTTACTGCACAAAGATACGGATGTAATTTTTTGATATTAGAGATTGTTTTTGTTTCTAAATTTTTTACAGATGGATCATAGTCATTAGCAAGAATTACTTTGCCATTTGTTTTTGCGATCTGAGAAAGTCTAGTTTTGAAGGTGAGCATAATCAACTAATGGATGAGTGTCTTTTAATTTTATTATTTTGATGTATGAATAACCGTGTTCAGATGGATTATCAACAAAGACTGGTTCAATTACATTGCTAGTTGAGAACTTTAGGAATGGTTTTTCGGGATCTTTGTCTAGTAATACATGACAAAAGTATGATGTTCCTTCTTCATTAAAATTCATGAAGACCCCAAGAAGCCATTTATCATTATGAGGGAACAGAAATAACGGGAATGGTATTTCTTCAAATCCCCATGTAAGTTTTGCAAGACTAGACATGTCTTCTAGTTCAATTGGTTGATATCGGTCTAGAGTGCCATTTCCAGGTTTCAGTGTTTTTGGAAGTGATTTTATTCGAACAATTGGAGAGTATAATTTACTAGAATCAGAAGTAGAATCTACAATTTCAGATTCTTCTTTGCCTCCTGTTAATCCATAACGAAGATAATGGCCGTTATGATCCAGAGGTGTAAAGTATACGATTGGTTTTTCTTTTAGAACATCCATTTGGACTGAAAGAATTTTTCTGCCGTCATGATCATGCAAAAATGATACACGTGGTGCACGCTCTAGTGCACAAACGAGCCTAGTGAATTCTAAAGTGGAATTAACTTGTATGTATCGAGGTTGTTTGTCAACAGGAGAAGAAGGTTGTTCCACGAAAGTTAACGATCGATTAACAAATTAAACTTATCCAAAAAGTTGGAGCCTAGTTTCTTCTGTCAATGACATCATTGACAGTTGGTCCTGTTCCAATAATTGTAACAGGCGTGTTTAATTCATCTTCAATATTTTTTATGAATGCTTTTGCATCATCAAACAATTCATCATACGAAGTTTTTCCCGCACAGTCTGTAAACAACACATCTAGTTTTGTAATTGAGATTTGTGTTGCACCATTAAGCATGATTGCACGCCTAGCTAAATCAAAATCAAAATCAGCTGCACGACGTTGACGTCCTGTAACAGTTCCAAACTCAGACCAGCCTTTCTTTTCTGCTTCTTCAAGTGAGAGTTCTTTGTCAAGTGGGCCCGTGCCTACACGCGTAACATAAGACTTGAAGACAACAATCACTTCATCTACTTTGGTTGGACCTAATCCAATATCAGCACAAATTCCTGAAGCTGTAACATCCTTTGAGGTTACAAATGGATATGTACCATGCCACAAAGATAGGAATGTGCCTTGAGTTCCTTCAATTAGGACATTTTCGTTTTTGTCTATAGCAGAATTAATCTCGGCTGGAACATCTGTAATTATTGAGGATAGTGAATCAAAGTCTTTTGCCAAGTTCAAAACCCTCATTGCCCTATCAGCATTTGCAGGTCCTGTTCCTGAGCCGGTACTACCAATCTTCTCTTTGAGTTCACCTTTGGAATCTCGAGCAAGATGAGTCTCTTCAATAACTCCACAATGTTTGTCAATAAATGCACGTCCTGAGACACCAAAATCATCAATCTCTTTTTGCAGTACTTCAGGATTAATCACAACACCTGGGCCAATCATGACTTTGGCATCTTTGTTTAGAAAACCGCTTGGAAGCATACGAACTTTGTAAACTTTATCGCCATCTTTGATTGTGTGACCGGCATTTGGTCCTGCACCGCCACGAACTATAACTTTGGGATTATCTTTTATTGCCAAATAGGAGATGATCTTTCCTTTTCCTTCATCTCCAAAAAATCCACCAACTACAACAGTAGATGTCATGATGTTGAGCTTGACTTTGGTTTATTTAAGCTAAAGTGGTGTGACATCATTTTATAACCAAGATTGGATTTTCTAGATCGATGGTTGGAGAGAATTTTGCAGGAAACATCATTGTCAATCTAGCAAATCTCCCAGACTTTTTGAGAAATCCAATTCTAAAAAAACGGATGATGGAATTTTTTTCATTGGCAAAACCAGATCAGGATGAAGTGATCAACAATGCACTAGAGGCAGGACCAACAATTCCATTCCCAAATTTTGCAAAACTCTTCAAGACATGGCTAAAAATTTTGACTACACTTTCTGAAGAGCAAAGAGAGGGACTGTTTTCAGCATACATTACAGAAGTTGCACAAAATCCGCAAAAACTAATCACATTCAATCTAGATGGAATATTGGAAATTTATCTCACACTAGAAGAAAATGAAAAAGAAATACTGGCAAGTACAGTAAAAAGAATAATCAATAATCTTGATGAGGATAAAAAGAGAAGAATAATGTTAGTTATTCCTGAAAATGCGAAAAAACACTTGAAGTTTTAAGCGCCAGGTTGAGGCTCATCAGGTTTTCTGTTATCTTCATTGGTATAATCAATAACTTCTCCTTCAGGAGACAATACACCTACAAAGATTTTCTCGTGTTTTTTTAGTAATTTTCTGTGATCAGCCATTGACATATCAAGTTTCAATTCATTCATTACCATTATCTGATACTCTTTCCATTCAGCCCAACACTTGTTACATGTGGGATATTTCTCATTGACTGGACCTAATTGTTCAGTATCAGGAATTTCATTCTTGCATTTTGTACAAGTACGAGTCATGAAAGATTGCTATTTGAAACTCCTTTTATCTTTTATTGAGTCAAATAAAAAAGAAAAGAGGTTACCCCGTAGTGTAATCATGCACTTTTACTTCATTGAGGATTTTTTCCATGATTTGTTGTTGACCACCAGAGTTGTCAATTGTTACAAGAAGTAGGTTTCCACTTGGCAAAGGAATTGTTGCCCTTCTTAGCTTCTCATAAACAGCCAATGTATAGAGTCCCTCGCCAACTTTGCTGTAATGTTTTTCTCGGGATTTCCATGCACTAATTGCGTGTTGGATTGTGTCTAGTGTGTCATCGTGTGAGAGATACAGATTAGTATTTGGTCTTGAATGTGTTGCAAGGATTTCGCCATTCATGTTAGCTACTGCAGCAAATCGAATGTTCTCATCAAGGTCAAAGAGGCGATGCATTACTCCATCATAGTTTAGTTCTTGTGCCATTGGAGATTTGTGGATTTCATAAAAGATAACTATGATTGACATGAATCGAAAAATTTGTCTGATTTTTTGTCAATTTTTAAAAATATGTTCAAATGAGAAGAGCAATCAAACTTTATGCCTAGAAAATTTTCAGAAAAGCAGTTTTCTTGAGATTTTGTGAAAAGTAATAATAATTAACAAAGGCCAAATCATTTCATGAAGATAAAGTGTCCCAAGTGTAAAGAGGACGCAGACTTGTCACCAGACTTTTCTTTTGTAAAATGTGGATCTTGTGATTTGGATATGAGTTATGGTGAATACGTCAAATTTGTTGCACATAACCAAGCAACTTATTCAGACATACTTGGTGACTATGCAGGAAGTACTGAAGGACAGACTGCAGGTTCCCTAGATGAATGGGATTAACAAGATGGTAAAATCATTCATCAGATTAAAATAATTAGTTTAGTAGATTTCTAAACATCATTGGAATTTCTCTTAGAAAATATACTTAATCTCATAGGATTTTTGGTTGGACTTGGAATTGGAATAATGTCACTGATTGGATTCCGAAACACAGGCAGTCCAACATTATTTAGATTAACAATTGCATTTTTCTCAATCAGTATTGGATTCTTTGTAATATGGGCAGGATACATGGCAGAAGATTTTGTCATAAAGTCTGGCAACATTGAAAGATGGATACAAACTTTGGGAATTGCAATTCAAACAGTTGGATACTTTTTCATTGCATTCTCACACAGTATCAAATCATTTTTTCCAAAATCAAGTTACTTTAGATCAGTTGGAATCTTACCATTCTTTCTAGTTTCATCAGTGCAGTTAGAACATCTCTTTAGATCAGTTTCATTCATCTTGCTTGCATATGGTGCAATTGAGACAATGTTATCATATCTTGATAATAGAAACAAAGGAGCAATCTCAGTTTCAATTGGATTGGCATTATTGGCATTAGGAGAATTTCTTGGATGGTACTCATTTGTCTTCCCTGAATCCATCCTCTATTCAGTATCAATGGTAATCAAAATTGGAGGATTAATTGCATTATTCATCCCAGTTAGCAAGGTTCCTCTAACCAAGATAAAATTTGACGAAGGATTAGAGTAATTTTTCAATCTAGGCTCGAATTTTTCCAAAATGCAAAAGTTGTCAAATTCTTTTATCTTTTTTGTATATTGCAAAATATCATCGTTCTATCATAGAAATTCTCAAAAGAATCAGTAAGAAATGGCCGAGTATAGAACTCATATGAAAATTATTGGCGATATTCTATCTACTACCAGAGATGATCTTCAAGACGAAGATGGGGCAACAGTAACTTATCTGATTAGAAAAGCAAACGTTTCTCATTCTAGAATTTCAAGAATTCTAAAAACACTGGTATCTCAAGGTCTATTGGAGCAAGTCGACAGTCAAGGTTCTAACAAATACAAAATCAGTCCAACAGGAAGAGAGTTTCTTCAAGCATATTACAAGTTTACAAGCTTTGCAGACAATTTTGGATTAAACATCTAATCTTCATCCAAATCATCTAATTCATCATCAAAGTCATCTTCAAAATCTGTATCCTGATAATCTGGATTAGACATACGTTACCATAGAAAAAATTTGATGTTAAAAACTTTTCAAAAGAAAATGGTAATTAAACAAAAAAACTAGGAAAAATCATTGAAGGTAAACTGTGACAAGGAAGGAATTGAAAAGGCATCCAAAGTAATTGAGGATGGAGGAATAGTTATTTTTCCAACTGATACTGTATACGGCATTGGATGCAACCCTTACAGCAAAGAGTCTGCAAAAAAAGTCTATGAGATAAAATCAAGGGATTTTTCAAAACCATTTCCAGTTCTAGTTTACTCTAAAGAGATAGCCAGTCAGATTGCCGAATTTGATGAAATTTCAGAAAAACTTGTAGAGAAATTTTGGCCAGGTCAACTAACAATTCTTTTGAAATTAAAGGATGAAAAATTAAAAGAGTCATTGAATCTATCAGACAAGATTGCACTGCGAGTTCCAAACCACAAATGCACATTATCATTATTGGAAAAATGTCATTATCTAATTGGAACTAGTGCAAATGTTTCAGGACAACCATCATTTTTTGATCCACAAGAATGCATCAAAAGTGTAGAAAACTATGACGTGTTTGTTGATGGTGGAACAATTACAAGTAAAGGAGAATCAACTATTATTGCAATAGAAGATGGCAAAATCAAAATTATTAGAGAAGGCTCTTTGAGCAAAGAGGAGATTTTGAAGGTATGAATCTGATAGTGACATGTGCCAGACATCTAGAGCCAGAGACAGAAGAGGAATTGAGGGGATTTTTAGATGAATTTGGAGATTCTGATCCCAAGGTTACAATCACAAGCATGTCAGGAATTCTTACTGCTGAAACGAAACTAGATCCAGTAGAGGTGGTACGAAAGATAAAAGAGACACTCCTTGATGAGCCATGGAGTGTCAGATACTGTTTGAGAATCATTCCAATTCAGAGAGTTGTGGAGACAAAGATAGAAGAGATTGAGAAAGTTGTCGAAGAGTTTTCTGATGGAATATCAAAAGATGAAAAATACAGAATATCTATTGAGAAAAGAAACTCAGACATGTCCAGTCAGGATATAATTACAAAAATTGCAAGCAAGATAAAAAGTCAGGTCTCACTGGAATTTCCAGACAAGGTTGTTTTAATTGAGATTTTAGGCAACAAGACTGGAATTTCTGTGCTAAAAAAATCAGACATTTTGAGTACAGAGAAAACTAAACGCAGTATGTCAGAGTAAGACTGCTGCCGTTTCTACTAGAATATCTTCTAGGGGATTTTTGGAATAAACAGAGTCAATTTGTTTTTTTGAGATGTCAAATGACTTTTTGAGGAATGCTTCGTTATTTTTTGAAAATAGTGGAATAGATTGTGGTGACACTTGTTTGTACAGAGAATCAAGACTAGTTTTGTTTCCAATTGCAATTAAGAGAAAATCAGTCTTGGGTTTTATTCCTGCAGATGCAATTGCAGCAGAGATTTGTTTTGATATTGCAAAACGCATCAGAATATCAGTTTCAAGTTTGTTTGAGAGTAAAACATCATTTTTTTGAGACTCTAGTGAAAGAGATAGAATCTTTTTGAGATGAGAACTATTTAGTACAAATTTGCTTGATATTGCCTGAAGTTGGATTTTAGGGAATTTTTCTCTCAAGTCATCGAGGAATTTTACATCAATATTCTTTTGGCCTTTGATTTGTACAACTTGAATCTGTTTTGAGAGTATCTTGTAGAGCAGTTTTTTTGAAGCACCTCCATGAATTACAGGAATGATACTAACTACATCATCATTTTTTATCATAGTTGATTTTCCTTCTAGTGCAGAAGAATCAACACCATTTACTGCAATCAAGATATTTTCAGTATCCAACTCTGGAGAATCGTTTGGTTTTGTTTCCAATAACAAGTCAATTAGTTCTTGAATAGTAATGTTTGATTTTTCAAATTCTAACTTTTCAGTTGAAAAAGACTTTTTGGCACCGCCAACAAGTTTTACAGTAATCATTATGATGTGTTGTTAAAAGTTTGAAATTAATACTTAGTGTATTATTCAGATTTTTCTTCTGGGGTTTCAGGAGTTGTTTCTGCAGCAGGTGCTTCTGTGTTTTCAGTTGCTTCTACTGCGGGGGCTTCAGTTTCAGGAGTTTCTTCTGCAGCAGGTGCTTCTGTGTTTTCAGTTGCTTCTACTGGTTCAGGTTCTACTTGAGCTTCTTGCTCTAGGGATTTGGAAGCTTCAGCTTGTGCTTTTTTTGCCTTTTCTTCTCGAATCTCTTTTTTGATATAGTTTGTAATGTAACCTGCAATCTCATTTTTGAGTCCCTTTGAGCGGACTATGGATACTTCATTTAGAATTTTTTTGTTATCAGCAAAATCTTCACCGAACTTTGACTTGTGAGTCTCTAAAACTTCGTATGAAAGTCGCTTTATTCTATCCACGAATCGTCTAACGAAGGGGGTATTTTATACCTATATTCCAAGATATGCGTTGGAATTTTTTTCTAGCAGTGATACAGTCTCATCAAATGATTTGCCTAGAACTTTTGAGGCACAAAAGATTACACTTGGAATAAAGCCAATATCGGCTGATTTCATCTCAAAGCATCTAGAGAATCTAACAGGACCATCAGTTTCAACTAGAATTTTTGATTCATCACATTTTGACAACAATACCTGTTTGTCATTAGCATAGACCATTACAGGACCAAATGAGACATAGAATCCCATATCCATGGCCTTTGCAAGTTGTTTTTTGCTTCCATCAAACCAGTGAAGCAAAGCATGTTTGGTATCATATGAGGTCATGACTTGAAATACATCATCCAAGCTCTTCCTTGAATGAATTGACACTGGTTTGTTGTATTTCTCAGCACAAGATAACAAAGTTTCAAAGACTATAGTTTGTCTTTTAGTGTCTTCATCGTTATTAGTATAGGTTGGATCCAATCCAATCTCTCCAACTCCTGTAATAGTTTCATGATTCTCATCAATCATAGTTACAACTTTTTCTAGTTCGTCATTTGCACACTCGGGATGAATTCCAATAAATGGTAAAACAAGTTCACTTTTTTTTGCAAGCTCCAATGTTTCTTGAGAATTTTGCACATCCATTGATACACAACATGCTTTGATCTTCAAGGAATTCATTTCCTGTAAAATAAAATCCATGTCAGGGACATATTGAGGATCAGAGAGATGAATATGAGAATCAAAGGACCAAGTCATTTCTTGATCAATTCTTAAAATAGTCTGTATAAATCGATTCCTTAGTGATATTTTTTCACTCATTATCTTTTTTCACAAAAAATGAAAACACAATCCATGAAATCATCAGAATTGGGACTATCTGCAATGTACAGAATTCTAAAAAAAGCAGGTGCTGAAAGAGTCAGTGACGAATCTGCTGATGAACTAAGAAGAGTTATCGAAGAGGTGGCAAACGGCATTGCAAAGAGTGCAGTAGATATGGCTTCTCATGCAGGCAGAAAGACTGTAAAGGGAGAAGACGTAAAATTGGCCTCAAAACCATTTAACAAATTCTAAGTCTAGATATTCAAACCAGTGTTAACTGATGCAGTCTTGTTTTTGAATGGGCAGGATTTTCCTTCGCCATCCTTGCCTTCGCCATCAGGAAGGATATCAGTTGTTTGTGCATAAACAGAATCCATAGGGACTGCCATTGCAAATACTGCAGCAATTGCTAGTATTGTAAATAGTGCAATTCTTGAATCCATGGGTATTGTAGGACGTTTTAACATTTAAGGAATTCCCAAAATCACAGCAATCATTTTCAAATCTTTGAAAATCCAACAATTTCAATTATAGCATTATTGTTCACATCTATTCTAAGCACATTGTTTCTCATTTCATAAGGAATCTCCACACCATCAACAAGAATTGCCAATGAATCTAGTTTTGTATCAAATCTTTGTTCTAAAACAGGTAATGGGTTACACATTGTGATATAGCCATATGAAGTTGGTACAGGTTTCAAGATTAGTGAATGGGTATCGTTTTCAACACTGTATGTATCAATAGTTACAGTAGAATAGATGGAAAATTCCGCTGCAATGGATGCATTTATTGCTCTTCTTTTTAGGAAATTTTCATCATATGGGATATCGCATTGTTCGTTTTTTTCAACTAGAAGTCCAGTAGCAGGATCATCAATTACACAAACATCATTTTTTAGAATAGTTCCTGCCGGACAAGTGGGACTTGGAAACATGAATGATGAAGAAAATCCTGCAAACAATATAGCTGCAAGTATAATTCCACTAATTATTGTGATTTTAATTTTCATTTCTGTTTTCAATTAACTCCAACAATTCATCAGGAAGGCTGCCATGCTGTTTTTCATATTGTTTAATCATATCCTGAGTCTTTTGATCATCAAACTTTCCATGAACAATACTCCAAACAATGTTTCCCAAATCACCTTGCTTATTCATTTCTGCAAAAACTTCCAGTTGTTCTTCATGATTTTCTATATTCATCATATGTTCCATTTCAAATGCTCTACGTTCTTCAGTTAGTTTTTGGCCATATTCGTAAACAGATTGACGCCAAGGATCTAATTCTGCCTTACAAAAATGACTGTTTGAATAACTAGAAACTATATCATCATAGTTGAATGTGGCATATCGATAGTGGGTATTCTCATCAAAACAACTCAAGAAAAGCAATTCTTTATCGGTTCTCTCGTTGTTGCATGAATCAATATGAAAATAAGTTGATGCAGATTGGTTTTTGTCATTTTCTGCAATTAGTCCATAGTGAACATTAGACATGTAACTTCGTTCATCAAGTATTGATAATGTGAGGTTGTAGTGAGAGTATTTTTTTGCAAATCGTTCATAGTTTTCAGTTTGAGTGATTAATTGCATGTGAAGAGGTATCTGTTTCTCAAAATTGCATACTGAATCTGGATCTAAATCAAATTTTTCTACCCACGCCGAAGAATCACGAAATGGATACTGCCCCTCAATCAACTCTACGTTTGAAATTTCTAATTCTAGATAGTCATAAAAGATTTCTCTTAGGATTTCTTGCATCTGTTTTTTTGACTCTTCAAATTTTTGCATATCTTCCATTACATAGTATTTGTTTGATAATTGGTTGATTTGGTATAGTTCATCAGAATACTTTGCAAATGATACTGATTTTGGAGTTGCATCAGGGTTTGATATGATCAATCCCAATGAAATAGACACAAAAATTCCAACAACTACAATTATTCCAACTTCAAGTCTCATTTTAACATCAACTGTTTTCGCAAAAGAACGATAGGCAACATGGACAATAGTAAGACAAACATCATTACAGTTTGGAATTCAGGAACTGCTTTTGCAAATGTCATTATTTCAAAATTATTCTCTCTGAGATACACTAGTGATAAACCATCAGGACTAATCACAAAGGTATCAGGTCTGTCGTTGTTATATCCCAAAATTATTTCATGATATGAGCCATCTGTACTAATGATATGAAGTGTTCCTCCAGGAGCCCCACGTCCGCAAGAAGATACACCATAAACTATCATCTCACCATCAGGAGTCCATTTTGAAGGATGACCACATTTTACTTGACTATTTGGGATTTCTACTACATTACCTTCTGGAGTATAATATGCCAAAACTCTATCTGCCCATCCATAGCTAGATTCAATGGTCTTGTGGAATAGGATCTTTTTTCCATCAGGACTGATATCAAAATGATGTAATTCATCGCCAGAAATCAATTCATGTGCATTATCTACGCTGTTTTCTTCTCCATTTCCAATATCCAACAATATGGAGCCCTGTTCAGACGGATCATCATAATATGATTCTCTATCCAACGATATTACTATAGAGTATTTTTCAGGGTCTTCTTCATAATAGTGGTAATAATCAAAATTTACCCATTCAGAAAAATTCGTGAGTTTCAAAACATGTGATGTTTCAATATCATATTGGAACAAATTTCCCTCATTGGCTACAAAATGAATGTATTTTCCATCAGGAGAGAATTTTGCAGCACGAATCTTTTCATCAGTTTCCAAAAGCGTTGGAATATTCAAAGTTGTAATTTCATAATCATCAGTGGAAAGTATACCAAGATAGGGTGTGATGGAATCTTCAGTTTTTTGCAAGTAATATGAAAACAATATAGATTTGCCATCATTACTCCAATCCAAAAGATACATGCTTTGCATACGATTAGGTTTTGGGATTTTCTCTACTGTTCCTTGAAAAAGAGATTCTTTTACAAGATATGTGATAGAATGACTAGTACTCTCATACAAGATTTCATTTTCCATCCAAAATGCCTTGACATAAACTGACCATTCTCCAGGAACATGAGCAGATAAGTTGGCGGTAAAGTTTGTACATGATTTCTTTTCGGGATTAGATGAGGTCATAAATTCTTCCCCATCAGGATTTGTGTAAAATGCTCTAATTTCTACAGATTCTACTTCTAAAATTTCTTCATCATATGGATGCAAGTAAATAGATTCGTTGTCATTTGATTCTTTGAGAAAATCAGAACATAAAATTCCGTTTAGATGAGCTGTATTAGATGATACAATCTCAGAATCTTCCATCCAAAGATCAAACTCTTCATCAATTTTTACAACATCACCAACCAAATGTCCAACAAAAAAAGACAAATCAAGATGTTTTCTTTTATCCACTATCATCTCAATCGTATATTCACCTATAGAGAAATCATTCAAAATTTCAAATGAAAATGCTATTTTTCCTTCACTGTCTGAGAAATAATTAGATTCTTGAATTATATCATTTTGAGTATTTTTGATCATCACATGAAATTCAGTGTCAGATGCAGGAAAATGCTCATCTGTCTCTTCGTTGTAAAAGGATGAAGTGCCTACAACATGTACAGTCTCACCCATACGAAATTTTCTATCATCTTGTAGTTGTTCGTTAAAAATATCAAAATCTGCATCAAGCCACAATTCTTCAGCAAAAGATTCTGTTGTTATTGGAATTAGTACAAGAGTAAATACAGTAATTATTATGAGAAATCTAGTTTTCATTTTCTCCTCTTCTTTATTGCATAAATTACAATGAATAAAACTATCAACACGGCACCCAGACTCTGGATTATTACAATCACTTCAGGATTTGAGATGGTTTCACCTGTTTGCAAATCTCTAAAATCAGAAGGTTTTGGTTTTGGTACACACACTCCATCAACTAGAACAGTATTTTCATCTTCACAAAGTGCCTTTGGTTGTTCTGATTGTTCGCCAGAAAATGGTACGGTGTAAACAGTTCTATCCAAACTTATTCCACTGTTGGTTCTAGTATCCCATTGACAAGTATCAAGATCTATCAAATGAGTGTCATTAAGATATCTTAATTTTCCAACATAATCAAGTGGGCCATGTTTTTCACAATGCTCCAAGATGAATTCTAGTCTTTGAGGATCATCAGATTCGGACAGACTGATGTCTCTTAGCGGATTTCCCATTGGTTCATCATAACAATTGTATTTCCAGTCAGTAGGGATTTGATTTTTCACTGCTTCTTTGCAATCAAAACTAGGATTTGATGCATCTAAGGACATTGGAGGAAACCACTTGTCACACATTGAATCATTTCTATAATCTTCTAAACTTGAAAGCCTATAGTCATCTTTCCATTGCAACATTCGGTAATGGGTCTGACCTTTCCAATCAAATGCAGTACAAATTATTGTTGGATGTTCATAACCCACATCATTATTTGCCCAGTTCCTATCAGTTTGAATCCAGCCTTGATAATTCGTTTCAAGATTTCTGTAAATCGAATCCATAATCAATTCTTCGGTGAGAGGTTCATGAAATACATGGAAACTGTCAAAACAAGGCATAGATTCACCAAATGGTGCTGCAGCACATGCTGCAAATGCATATGACATTGTTGGTAAAACTAGAGAGCCACCAAGAGTCAACAGTCCAGCAATTATCAAAAGGCTAGTTTTCATTTTCTTTCTCCAACCATTTCAATATCTCAAAAATGTGTTCATCAGGAGGAAAAACAGGATAAAACACCTTTATGATTTTAGAATTTTTTACAATTAGTGTAAGTCGTTTATACAATGTATTTCCATCAACTGCAAAGACAGGAACATTGAGTTTCTTTTGAAATTCGAGTTTGTTATCAGATACCAGAATTTGTGAAAAATTCCTTAATGTAGACAACTGCTCTAGATCTGCAATTGGTTGTGAAGAAATTCCAATTGGCATGGCATCATGTTTTTCAAGTTCAATGATATGTTTGGTAACCGAAATATTTTGAGGTGTGCATCCACGTGCACCTGGAATATCATTCCATCCTTGGGGCAAGTCTTTTTCCGGCATATTCATCATTGGGAAAAAATACAAGATTCCATATTTTTTCTCAATTGCAGATAAATCAAAAAAACTGTTTTTAGTTGAAGGTAAAATGAGGTTTGGAATTTGTCTTCCTAAGAGATGAGAGGCCTTACCATCATTTTTTGGTATGGGAAGATCGTGTGGAAGTTTAGTAAGTTTGTCGTTCATTTTTAAAATAAAATTATTAATGTTGTTCAGAATCACCTACAAGACCAAAACTATTCTTGTCTTGGTCATAAACAGTACACATTATTCCTCCCCAAACTTGTTTTTCAGGTTTTGTAATTTCAACTCCCTTTGATTGAAGTTCATGATATGTCTCATCAATGTTTTTTGTGAAAAACCAAATCCCAGTTGGAGTACCAATTTTCAAATCTAGTTTTGTTGATTTTTTTTCAGACCATTTCTCAACATTGACAGGATCTGCCAAGCTCAGTACGGTTTTAGAGTTTGGTGGTCCTACCACTATCCATCGAAATCCTGCAACATCTGTATCTAATTTTGATTCAAATCCTAGTTTCTCAGTGTAGAAATCCAAGGCTTTTTGTTGATCAGAGACCATTACAGTCATACCTTCAATTTCATCAATCATCATAAAAAATCAATAATTGAGACTCATAAAGTATTCGTATCCTTGACACTTTCTAGTAACATTATACCTTCATATAGTATGAGTATTAACTAAGAGAAAATGGGTTTAACTGCATGCAAAAACAAATGTCACACATTTGAGAAAGAAGCAAAGCCTACAGCCTATGAAAAAGGAGGATGTTATTGCAATAACTGTGATTACTATTTCAAAGAAAGATTCCTCAGATGTCCCTGCTGCAATACCCGTACTCGTTATTCAAATCGCTCAAACAGAACTAGACGAGATGCAGAAGTAGTTCGAATGTAAAAACAAATCTTAGTAAGATCACTTGTCTTCTTTTGGAAGAGAAATTGTAATTCTTGTAGGATTGTTATTTGCAGTAATACTTCCATTATGGGATTCAATTATTGTTTTACAACTATACAGACCTAGTCCTGTACCTTGTTGTTTTGTGGTAAATAATGGATCAAATATTTTTTTCAGATTTGTTTCGGGTATGGGTTCTCCAGAATCCTGAATAGTGATGTCATGGTCATTGTTGTTTTCGCTATACAAAATAGTAATTTTTCCTCCAGAACCTAATTTCTGAATTGCATTAAGAAGGATGTTGTTGAATACTAAGACAATTTGATCTTTATCACAAGTAATAGAAGGATTTTCAGAGGGTCTTTCAATGGAAATATTTTCAGGAATTATTAGTTCTTCAAGTGAAGAATCCAATAGTTCATTCAAAGTAGTTTTTCGGATATTTTTTTCTCGTTTTTTAACAAAAGTCATAACATCATCAATCTGATGGGTCATTCGCTTTACTGAATGATCGATTTTTTCACAAGTTTGAGCAGTTTTTTCTTCTTGTGTTTGTTTTGAAATTAATGAAACTCCAGCTGCAATTATTGAAAGAGGATTTCTAAGATCATGTGACAATCTTGCTGTGAGCTCACCAAGTACAGCAAATTTTTCTTGTTCAATGTTTTGTTTAGAGGATTTTGCTACAATTATAGAAAAAACAAGTATTGCAAGTGAAAGTAATCCAATTAGAATTAGTATAATTGTATAAACTAGAGAACTTGCTTTGTTGATAGCTTGATTAATTGAATCCATTGAGAAATAAAGTTCTATTACGCCTACAGGTTCAGATTGATTCAAGTAAATGGGGACGTAAATTTCCATTAATTGTCCATATCCAGTTTCAGCAATATTTTCAGGATCTACTGGATCTTTGATTTCTGATACTAGTTGCCCGTTGATTGAGTTTTGGAATCGAATATTATCTGCAAAATTTTCACCTACAATTGAACTGTCATCAGAGTATACTATAGTGCCATCTTTTGACCATACCTTAATTCTGAGTGTATTGTCATTTTCTACACTCTGGAAATAATTCTCAAATGTTGTTTTTCTTTCATCAAAATTAATTGCTTCAAAGTCGTTCATTGTAAGTTCCTGAGATGCAATAGATTTGATGTACGCTGCATTAGCTCGTTCTGCTTCATGAATGGTCATATTACTAATTTCTTCAGATACCAAAATGGAAAAAATTCCACTGGTGATTATGGCCAATATTACAATTATCGCTCCTCCAACAACAATCTTTTTTGTAATATTCACAAGTTGGATGAAGTATGAAAGTAATTAACCATTATTTTCTCAATAAGGTTTGGATTGATTTTCTAGTTTATAGTGGAGAAATAGGGAAAGGAGCTTGCATAAATGTCAAAAATGCAACAGAATTCATAATTATCCACCAATACAAAATTCTCAAGATAGACATTTTGTCAGCATAACGATTAGTCAATGTCAAAATTATCCAAGGTAGTACATTAATTGCAATATACCCCATCGTTAGATTTCCCGAAGCTAGTGCTACAAGACCAATAGGAATTCCGAGCAGTCCAACAGAAAGGAAATATCCTGAAAATCCATAAAAGTAAATTTTTACGATATCAAAAAGACTTGCAGGATCACATCTAGTATCATTACAGGTCACCATACCATACAACATTATGAGTATGGGGAATGCAATTACAACAGATATTGCAGAAATTCTCAAATGTTTTTCTTTGATAAAATTCCCACTTGATAGAGAGTGTGGATTTTGATTGTCGTTCTTTGTTTTTCGTTTATTTGAAGTAACTAGCATAATCAAACCAATATTAATTCCAGCTCCAATGCTTATCAACAAAATGTAGAGCAGACTAGAAACTAGTTGTTGTTCATCTGTAAGTCCAGTTTGTTTTCCAGGATGACATACACCATCTATCAGATAGTTTCCTTTACCACATGCAAGTTCATCTTCAGGAGTAGGAGTCGGAGCAATTTCCAAAATTGCAACATATTCAGATTTTTCTGTGTGTGGTGGCCATGGTTGTATATCCATCACTCTAATTTCATATTGTTTTACGTATGATGTTGATTTTTCAAGAGTCATGTAGCTAGTGGTGTAAAGTGTACCACGATCCATTTCGATTATTACAGTCACTTGTTCACGTGAACATTCTCCATCAACAGGACAACGAGAGGTATCAACATCAGAAAAATGGATTTGGATGCCATCAAAATCAATTGTTTCATCAAACCCGATTTCAATCATCTGTATTTGTCCAAACACTTGAGAAGATGCAATTGCTGGATGTAATAGTAAAACGAGTCCAAAAATTACTAAAAGTTTGGTTTTCATTTTCAGGTCACAGAAATATATTCAATTTTTTCGCCACAAAAAGGACAAAAATCAATTGGAACATAGTTCTCATTTTCAACTATAGAATATTTTCCAATCTTTCCATTCCAGGATTTTACTGATGAGACATATTTTGATAATTTTTCACAGCAAAAGTCAGAACTGCTGTTAAATTTTAATTCAGAAAATGAGACATATTCAAAAGCCTGAATTTCTTTACGAAAATATACTTGCAATGTTTTTAGCTGAAATTACGAAGTTCATAAGTACTTCGAATATTTGCTCAACTTGCAGGGATTTAATTACCATTTGAGTGGGCAGTTATCTAAAATGTCTCGAGGGAGAGGATTTGAAACTACACAAAGCGTATCACCATCACCACTCCATGCCTTCAGAACAATACGATCTTTTTCCAAAATCAAATCAACATATGTGTCACCGTTTTTTGCAGAATATTTGTATGGAATTCCTTTTGAATCATAGAATTCAGAAATCTCACGGTCTGAATATTTTCCTTTGAACGTATCAATTAGTTCTGCTGTTCGTAGTGTATCATCTAATTGCAACTCATTAGAAAGAGATTGGTTTTGAATCAGAGTAATCATCAAAGCCACACCAAGAACTACAACAATTCCAATTAACACCAAATTCAAGGTATTCACAATATAGTTTAACATCATCACAAGAGTTTAATTGTTCATTTTGTGTTTTTCAAAACGGTACTCTGGCAGAACGGTTATGCGTGGGCCTGCAAAGCCTATACAAGGGGGTTCGACTCCCTCGGGTACCTTTATTCTACAATAACTTGTCCTTCCATCCAAGGATGCAAGGTGCAATAGTAATCAATAGTTCCTGGCTCATCAAAGGTTAGCGTATAGGAATCAAATGGATCCATGTGTCCGCTATCAAAAAGATCTTGTGGTGCATCATAGAATCCAGAAGTTACACTGTGAAATGCTGAATCCTCATTTACCCACGTTACAGATTCTCCTGCACTAATTGTAATTACAGATGGAATGTAGCATCTGTCAGTTTCTTCACATCCAGGTCGTGAGACTTTGGTTGGCATGATAACATCGCCTCCAGTCATAACATCAGGTTGTATGACTCCTTGCATGGAATGAGAGGAGACAGCGTTTGATTCAGGTTGCGGTTCTGGCTGTGGTTCCATCTCAGTTGAAAAAGCAACAGCAAGGGACACAATGATTACTATACCAACTATGCTTGCTGCAGCAATTTTTTTTATCAAATCATTTCACACCCAAAACTAAGTTATTACATAATTACCAAATTCTCTAAATATATAACATACTAGAAAAGTAAATTGTCTCAAAACGGAAACGGTTTACTAGAGTACATACCTGGCTCTCACACACTGCTAGTTCAAAAAAATTCCAGCCCACCTCTTGAAGGATTTGCTGAAAATATCAGAGGAAGCATACACGAGTATGCTGAGAATTCAAAGAGCGACGTTGAGAAGGGAAACAACTTTCTTCATTGGATACTGACAAGAGTATTTGAGGCAACAGAAGATGATGCTGCTGATGCAATTGTAGATGGTGCAAACGATCTAGGAATTGATGCATACTTGCCAGTAGACTTTTCAGATAACACGATTAGATTATTTCAATCAAAATACGGGACATCTCATTCACTTGAAGCAATTGCAAAGTTCAAAGAAGATGCAAAGAGACTGCTTGCAAAAGACGTTACAAAGATGAGACCAGAATTGGCTCAGCTTGTTACAAAAATCAAAGAAAAGAATCTCAAAGTAAAGTGCTGTTATGTTACTGACCAAAAAGTAGACTATCATGATGAATTTGTTGAAGTAATTGATGAGGAGAAGATCATTCAAAAACTCTGGGACAGAATAAAGAAACCAGCTGCAGGCAAAAAGTCATCAATACGACTAGAAAAGATGCTCAGACACGAGAATACTATTCTAGGAATTTTGAAATTACGTGAATTAACAGAGTTTGTTAGCAAGAACAGAGACTATGTCTTTGAATCAAACATCAGACAATGGATGCAGTTCAAGACTACGGTAAACAAGGGATTACGAGACACATTGCAGAGTAACCCTAACAAGTTCTTCTTTTACAATAACGGAATTACAATTGTAGTAAGCGATTTCTCAGAATTGGGCGAGAACATGATAGAGCTTCATGCACCGCAAATTGTCAATGGTGCACAGACATCAAACTCTATACTAGATCATTCAAAGAGAACAAAGAACATGGATGGCTCCATGACAGTTACAATAATCAAAGCTGATGATGAACAAGAACAAAACAACATTACAAAGTATAGAAACTCGCAAAACTCTGTCAGAGGAAAAGACTTGGTTTCTTTGATGGACTTTCACAAGTCAATTAAATCACAATTAAAAAGCTGTGGATACTTTTATGAAATTCAAGCAGGCTCTTTTGATACAAAATCAAAATCAAAACAGTGTGACTATGCAGGAGACTCTACATACAACAACTATCTTCCAGACAATCACAAAAAAGTAATCGTTGCAAAAGATGCAATTCAATGTCTTGTTGCAGGAATTGAACAAAGACCAACTGAAGCTTATAGTTCACCAGCTCAGTTTCTTCCAAGAGGAAGCAAGTATGATGATATCTTTAATGACAATCTAAAGGATGATTACAGAATTTTGTTGTATCCATACTTGGTAAAAGAATATGCAAAAAAATCACTAAAGTATGGAAAGAAAGGAGGTCACAAGACAAAGAGATATGCAACTCTGTTCTATGTTGCAGTATACTTTAGAATTCTACACAAAAAAATTCTCGAATCAAAGGGCGATTTTAAGGGAGATATCAGGAAGATAGAGCCAGTTTTTCGCAGTTTCAAACTAAATTCTCGAATTTTAAAGCTAGCTGACGTCATTGTTACCAAATTCCTTGAGGATACAGTAGTTGATGATGAAATCGAAATGGCAAACACAAAGCACAACTTTTTCTCTCAACACGTATGGAATGACACGATGCTTCGGGTAATTGACAAGAAGATAAGACAAGAAGAAGATGAAATCTTGGCACTAAAGAAACTCACAAACAGTTTGTTGTGATTCTAGTAGGCAATAGCCCAACCAAGTAAAAATCTTGCAGGAGGTTTACATTGGTCAGACTAGTACCTGAATTTCCTAAAAACAGGTTGTATTTAACATAATTTTCATCTGCATGCGGGAATGTTTTTTATATTGATTAAAAAGAGCAGAAAACACTTTGGGTTCAAAAGGTAAATGCGCAATTTGCAGTGGAGAAATCAAAAATCCATTCAATCCAATGAAAGAATGGGGAATTGATGGAATGCTTTGCGGTGACTGTTATTCAAAACATCTTCATGAATATTATCCTGGAGATCACGTTAGAGTAAACAAACACTTGGATTAAGTTTCTGATTCTGAAAAATCATTTGCATTAAAACAATTCCAGACAAGCGGATCATCTTTTACATCTTCTTCTTTAAGAAATTGAATGTCAGTAATTGTTTTTTTACGTTTTAACAAGTTTACTTGAAAAGTTGAAAACTCTTTGCAATCACAATCGTTGTAGAGACATTCATCATTGTCATTTTCATCATGATCTCTTGCCTCATGACCGCAATTACACAATGCATCCTTTTTGACATCATCAAGTGACTTGTGTGCATATGTTCCCAATCTAAGATATGCTTCACCACCATGACCTTTCTTGAATCGCTCATAGTGTTCGGACTTTTGCAATACTTTGTAGAAAGAAAGATTCGTGTCAGGCTTTTGAGAGTCAGCGCCCATGATAAACCAGTATTTGTCACCAATCTCGACAAATCTGATCTTAATTGAGGGATCAACCCAGAAGTGAATGGTGTCATGCCACAAAGAAGCAGATTTTTTTCTGTCTGAAACTAGCGGAACAACATTCATGCGAAGATCATAATACCTGTAAGCTACCCCTTCAAAGTCATCAAACCACGGAATTGCAGACATTGTTGGCAAATCATGCGGGAGATTATTTATCTGATCTGAATTGGTGGTAATACCCTTATATCAGAGTTTGAGAGTTACTACGTATGGTTTCCTATAGAACTAGCATGCAAATTGTAGCTGATTTACTGACTGTTACTGAACAGTCTGGACAGGAAGGCATCAAGACAACCTCACTATTAACAAAGGCCAATTTATCACATTCCAGACTATCCAAATTCTTGGATAACTTGACTGGAGCAGGCCTAATCAACAAAATCGAATATGACGGAAAGAACACTTTTGTAATTACACCAAAAGGAAGACAATATTTGGAATCTTATGCAAACTTTTCAAGTATTGCTGAATCATTTGGTCTAGAACTCTAAAAGCTACTTTTTAGATCTTTTTCGTTTAGCATTTGCTTCTCTTCGTGCTTTCTTTTCCTTGTAGGAACTGTAAACGAAGATAATGATTATTCCTGCAATTCCACTATAGAATAGATGTGGAATGAATCTCATATCTCCAGTGGTAGGATCAAAGAATGCTATTGCAATAGTTACAATCATGAACATCAATAGTACAGTGAGATACTTGTCCATGTTTTGAGGTAATTTACAAAACCATATATCTTTTTGATATAATCACAAAGCGCAGAGAAAAAATGGCAAAAATGCTAGAGTTAGGCGGATTAGTTTTGATAGCTATCATGTTTGCAAGCTTTGTTGGAGCTTTTCAGCCTACAGTTGAACCTGGATTATCACCATTGTTTTGGGGATGTGCCGGAGCTGCACTGACAATAATCATGTACAGGAAATTCAAAAGAAAGAGAGAAGAAGAATCTGAATAAAAAGTTAGGAAATGATCAATATTTGATCAACCGACAGATCTATAAAGGATAGTTTTAGGATAATTACGAGGGGAATATGACAGAAGAATCTAAACAATGGTGGATTGGTTTAGGGAAAGAACTAGAAGTAGACATTGAATCCCTTGATGAATCAAATTAATTATTTACAAAATTTTTTGAAATTAAATTAGAGCCTCGGACGGGATCTGAACCCGCGACCTAACGCTTACGAGGCGTTCGCTCTACCAGGCTGAGCTACCAAGGCACGTCAGGAGAAATCCATCAGAGTTAATAAAAAGCCTTCCTGAGTTGGATTGATTGAAGAAAACAATTTCTGGAATTAGAGGAATATTTGGTGAAGATCTTTATCTTAAAGACGTACTAGAGTTTTGTAACAACTTTTCATCATTAGTGCAGTCTGGAAAATGCGCAATCGGAAAAGATACCAGACCCACAGGTTCCATGATGAAAGATGCTGCAAGTGCAGCTTTAATGCAAAACGGAATTGATGTTTTTAATTTAGAGACAGTTCCAACACCAGTAGTTTTTAGAGAAGCAAGAAAGTATGGTGCAGGAATTGTTGTATCATCATCTCACAATCCAATTCAATGGAATGGTTTGAAGTTCATCATTGAAGGAAGAGGAATCAATGAAAAAGAACTTCCAAAAATTATAGAAAAACAAGAGATTCCAAAGACAAAGATTGGAGCAGAGCAAGACATTTCATCATCATACATTGAGGATGCAAGAAAAATCATAGGAAGTTTGGAGAACAACCCCGAAGTTGTGGTAGATATTGGAGGCGGTGCGGCAAAGGGATTTGCGCCTGAGTTGCTAGAATCAATTGGATGTAAGGTCCATACCATTAATGAAAACCTTGAAGGTTCTACTAGAGGCCCTGATCCTACTGCAGACAGTTTATCAGATTTGGTTTCAGCATCATCAGGAAAAGATGTTGGTTTTGCATTTGACTTGGATGGAGATAGACTAGTTGTTGTAAGAAATGGAAAGAAACAGACACCAGATGTAACATTGGGATTGGGTGTTGCAAAGTCGTTAGATCTTGGTTACAAGAAATTTGTTCTAAGCATTGACACTAGTGTTTCAGTTGAAAAGTTCATCAAAGAAAACGGTGGAACTGTACAGCGAACCAAAGTTGGTGAAGCAAACGTCATTGAACAGATGATAAAAGACAATGCACAAGCTGGTGGAGAAGGAAGTAGTGGTGGTTTTATTTTGCCTGAGTTTAATTATTGTAGAGAAGGAATTCTAACTAGTGGTTTGATTTCATCAATGCTTGGAACTGCAAAGTACAATGAGATACTAGACTTTATGGAAAGTTATTTCCAAATAAGAGACAAGACTGCAATTGATGCACAGTTGCACGACAAAGTAATAGAAAAAGTGCAAACAACATTTGAGAAAAACTATTCTGAAACAATTACACTTGATGGTGTTAAAGGGATCATTGATGAGAACAGTTGGGTGTTGGTAAGAAAATCAAACACTGAAGATATCATTAGGGTTTCAGCTGAATCAAATGATGAGAACAAGTGCAAACAAATTGTAAAAGATACAATAGAGTTGGTGAATCAAAGTTATGAGCAAGTTAGATGAGTCTGAAATTATCAAAATCTTTCAAAGGAAACTAGGTAACAAAAATTCTGAAGACGTAGAGATTTTCAAGCTAAAGCAAAACATCATAGCCAAAACTGACACACTTGTTCAAAGCACAGACATCCCTCCCAAAATGAAACTGGGTGAAGCTGCAAGAAAGAGTGTGGTGGCATGTGTAAGTGACTTTGCTGCCAAAGGAGTAAAGCCACAATATGGCATAATCTCAATTAACTTTCCCTCAAATATTTCACGCTCAAAAGTGGAAGAAGCAGCCACTGGATTCAGAAAGGCATGCAGTGAGTTTGGAATCTCCATTCTAGGAGGCGACACAAATGCTGGAAAGGAGATTGTGTTCAATGTATGCCTGTTTGGGAGCGCTGAGAAAATTGTACCTAGAAATGGTTCCGAGAGCAAAGATTTGATCTTTGCAACAGGTCCATTTGGCTATACTGGTGCAGGTTTGAGCATACTACTCTACAAAAAGAAAGGAAAGAGAGAGTTTGTTGCAAAAGCAATCAAAGCAGTGACTCATCCAAAGCCAAGAGTAGATTTTGGAGTAAAGAACAAGAGATACTTTACATCATCAATGGATTCCAGCGATGGACTATCCACTACACTAAATGAGATGGCAAAGCAATCAAAAAAGAAATTTGTCATAAACAACTCTCCGCACAAAAAAGATCTAGGAGAATTTGCAAAGTCAAACCAAGATAATCTAGTCTTTCATGGAGGAGAAGAGTACGAGTTTGTGTTTACCATTAATCCAAAACACAAGAAAACAATTCTAAAAAATGCAAAATCACTCAGAACACCAATAATTGAAATTGGTTACGTAACTACAGGAAAAGGTGTAATATTACAAAGAGACAACAAAGACATTCCTCTCAAAGACAAAGGTTGGAAACACTTTAGATAATTATTCGTCGTGTGATACGTCTCGCTCTACATTGTTTACTATTTCAAAAACAGATTCAGCAGGTAACACTGCAACACATTCAGTCATCCACAAGTCATCAAGGTAGAGTAATCTCTTTTTATCATCTTCAGGCAAATCATCAGGTTGTGCTTCAGGGTATAGTGCATGCATCTTGTATCCTTCATTTGCAATTTGTTGGCATTTTTTTTCTTGGGGAGATAAAATCACTTCATTGATCGGTGCCATTGATTGCATTGCCATTGAACCAAACAAGGCAGCAGCTACTGCCACACCGATTGCCAGAAACCAAATGTTTCCCATACGGAAATTCAGAGTTTTTCAGTATAAGAATAATAGTCGATTTTGGGCCAAGTGGCAAAATCAAAGCAAAATTCCAAAATCAATGTTTTTTAAACCCCTTTAGGTGTGAGTAGTCATTGTCAGAAACTGAAGCCAAAGTTGAGGAAGCACCAGTCGAAGAGGCACCAGCCCAAGAGACTGAGGCACCTGTCGAGGAAGCAAAATCCGAGGCAGTAGTAGAAAAAGCCCAACCAGAGGCAAAGAAAGAGGGCCCAGAAAAATGGGGTATCGCTCACATTTACAGTAGTTACAATAACACAATCATTCACATGACCGATCTTACTGGTGGAGAAACTGTTTCTATCAGTTCAGGTGGAATTCATGTCAATGCAGACAGATACGAATCATCACCATTTGCTGCAATGAAAGCTGCAAATCAAGTTGTAGAATCTGCAAAGACAAAAGGATTCACAGGATTTCACATCAGAGTTCGCGCAGTTGGTGGAGTTGGTTCTAGAGTTCCAGGTCCAGGTGCACAAGCTGCAATCAGAGCATTAGCAAGAGGTGGATTTAAGATTGGAAGAATTGATGATGTTACACCTATTCCTCATGACACCACTAGAAAGAAGGGTGGAAAGAGAGGAAGAAGAGTCTAGGCAACTACTCTAACTTTAACTTCACAATTTTTAGAAGCAAAATAATCTCGCATAAATTCTGCAAACTTTTCTTCAGGTTTTGATCTGTATCTTGTTAACATATCAGCAAATTTTGTTGTAATGCCGTCATGTAAATCTGATTTGAATGCAATTTGAAAAAAAGTCCAACCAAAATTTTCTTTTGGTTCACTGAACATGTATCCGTTGTATGCACCAGTTAATGTTTCCATGTGGGAGAGAGCTCTTTTGATGTTAAATGCATCATCAGAATAATTTTTTGTAGAAATTTCTAGAGTTATTGCCATTATTCATCCTTTGATTGTTTGGTGAGTTTGTCAGTTAATGAAACAAATTTTCCATCTTGTTCAACATTGATTTTAGTTTCCATTCGGATGTGTAGTCCAACTGCTCTAAACAGTGTCATGAGTTTACCACCATCAATTGTCTCATTTAGTTCTCCAGATTTGATTAGTTCGGATAATTTTTGTACAATCATTGCAGTTTCATTTGGAAATTGAGATTCTGCATTTTGTAACACTTCTAGTCCTCTGAATCCCAAAACTTTGACTAGGATATCTCGTGGGTTTTCAGGTGGTTTTTCTTGTGTTTGCTCTGGAGTTTTTTCTGAATCCTGTCTAGTGTTGATGTTTTTTTGCATCTCTGCTAGTCTCTTTGCCTTTAGTCGCTCTAGTTCTGAATCGTCGCTCAACCTTTAATCACACCTATAGGCACCAATTTTGCTACTTTGGTGGCAATTCCTAGATTGTGAGATACATCAACTACAGAATTAACGTCCTTGTAGGCTTGAGGTGTCTCTTCCACAACTCCATCTCGGGTTAATGCCTTGATAAATATGCCCTTGTCATTTAGGGATTTTTTAACATCATCTTCAGTGTAATTTCGTCTTGCTTTGGAACGTGACATTGTTCTTCCTGCACCATGTGCAGTAGAACCAAAGCTCAAGTCCATAGAATTTGGTTGTCCTAAAAGTATCCAGCTTGCAGTACCCATTGAACCTGGAACCAATACGGGTTGCCCCAAATGACGATATTTTGTTGGAACCTCATCTCTGTTTGCAGGAAATGCTCTAGTTGCACCTTTTCTGTGGACAACTAGTTTTCTTTCTTCTCCGTTTACTTTGTGTTTTTCAACTTTAGCTATATTGTGTGCAACGTCGTACACTAGTTTCATGTCAAGATCAGATTCAGATTGGTTGAATACGCGTTCAAAAGATTTTCTTGTCCAATGAGTGATCATCTGTCTGTTACTCCATGCAAAGTTTAAAGCTGCAAACATTGCTTTTCTGTAAGACTCTCCTTCTTCAGAAGTATTTGGAACACATGCAAGTTCTCTGTCTGGTAGAGTGATGTCATACTTTGACATTGCTTGTTCTGATACTCTCAAATAATCACTACAAACTTGGTGACCAAATCCTCTTGAACCACAATGAACTAGAACTGTAATTGTTCCTTCTTTGATTCCCATCTTTTCAGCTGCTTCTTCATCATGAACTTCTGCAACCTTTTGAATTTCTAAAAAGTGATTTCCAGAGCCTAAACTTCCAAGTTGTGGAGCTCCTCTCTTTCTTGCTTTATCTGAAACTTTGTTAGGGTCTGCATTTTTTATCTGACCATTCTCTTCACAAACATCTGAATCATTTGTAGAACCATAACCATGATCAATTGCCCAGTTTACACCATTAACTAGAACCTCGTCTAGTTCTGAGTGACTAAGTTTTACTGCACCTTTAGAGCCAACTCCTGAAGGAATTGAACTAAACAAATCAGTTACCAAGTCCTTTAGTTTTGAGCGAACTACTTCTTCAGTTAGATTAGAGCGGAGCAATCTCACTCCACAGTTAATGTCATAACCGACACCACCAGGACTGATCATTCCTTCTTCAGCATCCATAGCAGCAACTCCACCTACTGGAAAACCATACCCTTCATGTCCATCAGGTAAAACTACACTGTGTCCTACGATTCCAGGAATAGATGAGACATTTCTTGCTTGCATGATAGTTCTATCTGTAAGCATTTTGTCAAGTAATCCTTGATTTGCGTAAATCTTTACTGGAACTTTCATTCCTAAATTAGAATCAGCATCAATTTGGTATTGATTCTCACCAATTTTCTTTGGAGTAATGTCACCCATACAATTTGAAAATCTACAAGTTGCAATTTTAATCTTCAGTAAAATATGATTCTTGAAAAATTCAAAACGGAAAATGATGATAGGACTTAACTATGATAAATTACATTTAGAAAATATGGTAAGACGAAAACTAACTGAAGAAGAGAAAGAGAAACAAAAAGACGAACAAAAAACTAGAGCAAAAGCATCAAGGGCAGCAAGAAGAAGTGGGAAAAGCATCAAAAAAGAAGGCAAAGTGAGCAAGTCAAAGGCCAAGACAAAGGAGCCTAGATCTCAAAGAAAGATTGCCACAATAAACAAATCACGATACTAGACTAGGAGTAGATTTATTTTCCAATAGATTCAATCTGAATCATTGGCAATTCTACCTATTGATAGTGGCCGTTATGGCACTAAAGAAATGATGGAAATTTTTAGTGAACAGAATAAAGTCGACTATCAATTACAAATTGAAGGAGCAGCTGCAATTTCACAAAGTGAAATTGGAATGATTCCAAAAACAGTTGGAAGAAAAATTTTCAAAACTGCAAATTCAGGTAAAATTACTGCAAAGAGAATCAAGCAACTTGAAGCTAAAAGTGATCACGATACAGCAGCACTTGTTGAATCACTAAGTGAAAAGTGTACCAAAGATGCAAGACCATGGATTCACTATGGATTGACAAGCAATGACTTGGTTGATACGAGTAACTCTATGCAGATGCGCGATGCATTATTAATCATTGAACCAAAAGTTGCAAAGATTGCATCCATTTTAGCAAAAAAAGCAGTAAAGCACTCCAAGGTTCCAGCAGTTGGTAGAACACACGGACAGCATGCCAGTATCATTTCATTTGGATTAAAATTTGCAAATTGGGCAGCCGAGATGGCAAAGCACGTTGAGAGAATTGAAGAAATCAAGAAAAGAATTTTGATTTGCAAGACACTAGGTGTTGTTGGAACAGGTTCGCTAATGGGTGCAAAATCACTTGAAGTCCAGAGACGAGCTGCAAAGAGATTGAAATTGTTCCCAGCTGAAGTTACAACTCAAGTTGTTCCAAGGGAGAGATATGCAGAATACGTCTTTGAGTTAGCTTTGATTGGTGCAACATTAGAGAAAATTGCAATAGAGATTAGAAATTTGCAGAGAACAGAGATTGGTGAGGTAGCTGAGCAATTCAAGAAAGGTCAGATGGGAAGCAGTGCAGTTCCCGTAAAGAGAAATCCAATCAAAAGTGAGCGTGTATCATCATTATCCAAGCTAGTTAGAAGCCAAGTTGCTCTATCATTTGAGAACATTCCACTTTGGCACGAGCGTGATTTATCAAATTCAGCTAATGAGCGATTTGTAATTCCTACAGTATCAATTCTTGTAGATGAGATGCTTGAAACCATGACTAGAATTGTTTCAAATCTATTGGTAAATGAAAAGAGAATTGTTGATAATCTCTACATCACAAAGGGACAAATCTTTGCTGAATTTGTTTTAGAAGCACTAATCAAGAAAGGTGTTCCAAGATTTGTTGCATACAGAGACGTGCAGCGAGTTGCATTTTTGGCAAATGACAAGGGAATGCTCTACAAAGATGCAATCAAAAATGACAAGGCATTCACATCAAAGCTAACTGACAAAGAGATTGATGCAATATTCTCACCTGAAAAACACTTGGGTGCATCACCTAAAATTATCAGTAACGTAAACCAGTCTGTTCAAAAGACAGTAAAGAAATTCATCTAGACTTGAACCCATTATAACAGGTTCAAAATTTACTTGAGACCTTTTCGTAAAACTTCATTTAACACATTAGAGAAGCTTACTGATTTTTCGGTTTTTATGATCTGTTTTGCTTGAATCATTCTAATTTTCTTATCGAATTCATCATTAAGCATTATTGTGATTCTTTTTGCCATGCGTATTTTTCAAGTTTGTTATAATTAAGGAGATCCTGCCAAAAATGGAAATGATACAATATGATTATATTCTATTATGCAAATTTTCATTCCAGTTCAGCATGTCCAAATAAAGTACTAAATGCTTGACACCAAATCAAAACATTATCGTATTTTGTCAAATCTACATCAGAGGGAATGATGTATGATTGCTCTCCACCAAATGACTGTATTTGTCCAACACTAACAAAATCATTTGCAGATTTGTCAGTTGCAAGATACACGTACAAATCAGGACCATGTGTTGTGTCAAAGGTTTCATCAAAGTGCAGAGTTCCTCCTTGATCAGGTGTGAATTCTATGCTTGCAGTACCAGAGACTCTATGTATAAAATCAGCATCATGAAATTGGCCTGAAAAAGTTTGAGGTTCTAAAACAGCAGATGGTACAGACAGTATTCCGTTTGCAATCAAAAATTGAATATTATTTAGAAATTCATCATCAGAGATTATTCCCTCAGTCCACCATTTTCCGTTATTTTTGATCCAATCAGGAATTTCATCTGATTGTTCATCAGAAATTACAGTTGGAGGCACAACTAGAATGCCTTGATTGATGAGAAACTCTATTCCACGCACAAATTCTTGGTCACCAATAATGCCATCAGCCCACCATTCAACATTGTTTTTTATCCATTCTGGAATTTGATTTGGCACACCTTCAACACTAATTGATAGTGATTCGTATTGATGTGTGCATACTTGTCTATGAATTTCTCTGCACTGGCTGATTACTTGAAGAAAATAGTTTCCTGTTTCTGCATCAACAGGTATTGGAATCGATATAGAAAATTCTCCATCAGCATTACTTGTTGTGTAGTCATCAAAAATTTTTATTCCGTTAGGAGTTGCTGCAGTTACTCGTAACAGTACATCTGATGTTGCTTCATCATTGTAATTTACCCATCCTGAAATTACAATGTCTTCTCCTTGTTTGTAGTTGAATTTCTCTGATGTAATTATTGGACTAGATATGTGGGTTTGATAGGAATCTAGAATCATAACATTTGAAGAAAATAAAACAACTACAAGGAATAGTACACTTTTGATCATATTGTTTTTTGAAAAAAACTAGTATTTCAATTAAATTACAAATTATGGTTTTGCAATATAGTAATAGTTGATTGGATCATGTGGAAGTTCTTTTACATCCACACTGGAAAATCCTGCTTCATTGAGCATTTGAGTTGCTAATTCTTTGCCCCACATAGCACCAAGACCTTTTCCTTCTAATGCCAAAGATACAGTCATGCAATGCAAGCACGAAACTGTGTAAAGGTAAGGTGCCAATGAATGATTCATGTTATTTTCTAATTTTGATGAAGCACGAATATCTTGCATCATAAATATTCCATCAGGTTTTAGTGCTTTTTTGATGTTTTCTAAAACTTTATCAGGATTTGCTTGATCATGAATTGCATCAAATGCAGTAATTACATCAAAAGAATTTTCACTATCAAAGTTTGCTGCATCTTGTTTTTCAAAGGTCACATTAGATAATCCAAGTTTTTGTGCCTCATTTTTGGCATTTTGAATTGCTTCGGATGAAAAATCATAACCAGTAAAGTGAGAATTTGGAAATGATTTTGCCATCAGATTGATTGCTCTACCACTTCCACAACCAACATCTAGGACTTTGAGACCAGAATGTAATTTCTCATAGGTTGGAATTAATGGTAAGATTTCTTTTACTAGTGCTGGCAAAACTGTCTGCTGACTTTCTTCAGCCATTACAGTATGAAATCGATTAAACATTTCATAAGAAACACCACCGCCTTTCTCAAAGCAATCAACAATATGATCCTCAACATATGCCAATGCAGGAATCCATTGCATTGATGATGCGAAGTTGTATTCTCCATCTCTTGTCAGAAACTCTGCCTTTTCTTTTGATAGTGAATATTTTTGAGATTCAGGATCATAATCAATAATTTTTGAAGTAACAAGACCTCCTAGCCATTCTCGAACATATCTTTCATTGAGATTTGCGGCAGTTGCAATCTCTTGACTAGTAGAGGGTTCAAGTTTTGACATTGCATCAAAGAGTTTGGTTCTATGGCCAACAGATAGTAATAATGCTATTGCTGCTTTGTTCATAACATCAAGCATTTCATCTTCAAATGAAGGCATGAATCAATTAGAAATATTCAGGATAATTATTGTTTTGAATCCTTGGGTTTGAATCTCATAAAACTTGAACCAATTATCAGAAAAAAATGAGGGTTAGAGTACTTGTACAAATAAAATATGTAAAAACAAGTACTCAAAATTTAGTTTCCACTAGGGAAAAACTACGAGTACTTTAGAGAATTTGTGAACGAATTACTTCGTCAAAGGCTTCAAGATATGCAATCTGGGACAAAATCATTTCAGTTTGCATCGTATCAGATGTGTTTATTGGAGATCCTGTATCATTTGGGATTTTTAGAATCTCTGCTTCAACACCTTCAAGAAGCTCTCCAAACTCGTGAACTAGTACATCTGCCTCATGATCACCAAACACGTCAGTGATTCCTAATGCCATCATGACAACAAGTGCCATTATAGCAGTCAGTGCGACAGATTTCTTGCTATTTGTTCTAGTCACAAGAAAAATTTCAAATTATCATATTTAACAATAAAGAAGAAAAGATCTGATTCCCATAAGGTTTGAACCATTTTTGGGAACAAAATTAGTTTTCATTTTCAATCATATTCCCCGCATACATTATCCTTGATTGTTTGAATAGTAGGTTCCTCAAAGTAGAATATTTCTACAGGTTCCTGAGAGGATATTATTCTCTCGCATTTGTAAGTAATTTGTTGACCATCCAAACTATCTGAGAATGTCAATGAAACATATCTTGCATTCTTGGAGTATGTAAAGCTGATTTCTTTTTCAAACAAAGTTCCAGACATGGAAGTTATTCCACTTAGAGGATAAGTCTCACGAAACTGCTGCACCAATTCATTTGACTGATATTCATCAATCTGTTGGTGGGTAAGTGGACCCATAACAAACACGAGAAATCCAGTTATCACAAAAAATGACAAGACAACCCCAATTACTCCAATGATTATCAAGGGTTTGGTTTTCATTTTCTATTCAATGTACAGTGATCAGTGTCAATCCAGTGAGTGTTGTTTCTGAATTTTATGTTTGGTTTTACATTAAGGTAATCATTGTCATTACACAATTTGTCTATCACTGGAACATACTCATCTAGATTGTCATGAATTTTAGTATTAATTTCTGCTCTATCAAACAGGTAAAACACATCATCGTTATGATTTGTTTGATATGCCCATTCCTCAAATGAAAATGCACATCCACTCTTTATCATGTTGAGATCATATGGTACGCCTGCACCAGCAGGTGCTGGTTCACATATACCTCTTGGCGTACCATCCTCATTGTACCTTTGCATGCCACAAGGATCACGAATTGATTGGTAATATTCAAACAAAGTATCAAAGAGTTCTGCACAATAAGGATAGTTGTTTAGGAGATTTTTATCAGAAATTAATGTCAAATCAGGATACTTTAACTCCCATTTACAATACTGCATATCATAGTTGTGAGTAGAGTTTTCTATGATTAGATCTGGCAGTTTTTCCTTGTGTATTGTTTCATCACAATTTGCAATATACTCTTTAGACTTTACATCTACATCATCATTTGGTCTAAAGTTAAAACCATCAATACTTATTTTTCCATACTCTACAATAATTGCAACATCATCAGGATATTTTTTTGTAAATTCTTTGATTATTGGGATCAATTCTTTATTTTCAATCACAGCCTCAATTTCCTTGGTTTGGTGATTCAGATTTACTGCATACGAACTTGGTGGCAAATCCTCATGCAATTGTCTGACTTTTTTCCTAAGATCAAGTTCTATACCCTCAAGTTTTGCTTTTAATTCTGGTTCAATGTACGAACGTTCTCCGGGCTTTGGTTCATTCTCTATTCTCTGTCTTTCATACTCTAATTGTTCCAAATAATTTTCATATCTATCAAGTGCAGCAAATGTAACAAATGGAATTGTAGTCATCATAATTACTCCAATTATTATTAAAAATCTAGTTTTCATTTAATCCTCAAGTATTTTGAATATTTGACCGTCAGGTCCTATTATTTTATTATCCTGAATTAGTGGGACTGGATCAGCCCATTCTTCAACGTAAACCTGATTGTAAAATCCCCCATGTTGCCAAGTGCAAGTGGTTGTTTTGAGTTTAGTAGTTCCATTACTCATACCCTTATCACCAATTTTGTTTTCGGGATCTAGACAATCTTGAATAATTTTCTCTAGTTGATCACTCATCCACCATTGTTTTTTATTCCATTCACATTTTTCATAATCAAACATCCATAATCCTCCTTCATTCTCAGGTCTTGGTTCAGGTTTACATTCAGGCTCAGGTTCAACTTGAGTATTTTCAATTATGTCTAGAGGGAAACTGCCATAGTTATTTTGGATAACATCTACATCTGTACATCTATCTAATGCTATAGAGTATCCATATTGTTGAATTTCAGAAGTAAATGCGGGTTTTATTGTCTTCAAATCATCACAAGTAAATTCTAGAAAATCATGATAATGATCAATGTATTGAATTTCATCAGAGGATAAGAAACCTTTTTCACTGCAATATACTAATTCTGGCAGATATTTTTCTTGAAACACTTGAATATGCATTCTTTGCAGGTGTGCTGTTTCAAACAATTCTTGGCAATGAATCATTCTGTCCTGAATTATGAAGTAAGGAGTAATGTATGGAGACAATGAAATTATTAAAGCAATTGCAACAATAACAGAAATTATTATCAAAAGTCGAGTTTTCATTTTTTATCATCAACAGGTATTATTGAAAATCCATCACTAGAACCCTTAAGAATTGCGGTAATTTTTTCTTGTTTCAAATCAAAAGTTACAGTGACAAAGAGATATTTTTCTTCAACATTGAATTTCAGTCCAACATGTTGATTTAGTGGTGGATTTTTTCTGTCAACTGAAAACGAACAACATTCAACATCATATGTATAGCCATCAAGTATTGATGAGACTTTGTTATTTTTGAGTACTTCAGATATCACAAAATCACGAGCGTCATCAGATAGATGATCCATACTATTTTCTCCAGGAACAGTTCTCAATTCTTCAATCATGTTTTGCCTTGCTTCCAAGTCATCAGGAGTAAGTTCTTCATAGTGATGTCTTGTAGGATCCTCATCTAGTACAGTAAAATCAAATTCTATTGGAGGAGACAAGGCAGTAGGATTTTCAATGCTCTGCCACACAAAGAATACAACCCTGTAGTCTCCTGCAACATTTGGAATCCACGAGGTAGCTGGGCTAAAAGAGGACAGAGGGTTTAGGGTTCCATCAATCCAAGACAATGCTTGAGTTTTTTTGTCACTGTCAATAATTTGTGCAATCCAGACAAATCGTTGTTCACGGTCTTGTTGATTTGCAATATCAGAGGTAAGTAGCACCTGCTCTCCAACTACAGGATAAACAATGGTGTTGTGTTTCAGATCAGATATTCTTGGAGCACTTACTGGTGCACGCTCCAATGGAGGGCCAGTAGAGCCCAATAGTGTAGTTGCAGTCAGAAAATTTTTCGAATCAATTGATTGTTGAGGATCATACAGTGCAGTCATTGTATCTCCTTGATTTCCATACAGAATATTGGGTCCAGAACGTTTGTCACTAAATGCAAATGTACGCTCAAAGACTCCTGAATCTTTACTTGTTTCATAAAGATCAATTGTTATTCCTTCAAGGGAGCTATCAGAGAGGATTTTGGCTTTAACAGTGTCAATGCTGTTTGCAAACTTGTTTTGCTCATGATCAGTTACAATAATTTTAGCAGAGCTTGTACCATTTTTTGTACTGTAATTTGCCTGACTCCACTCTATATTTTTAGCATCTAGTTGTTCAAATGGAAATGGATGCAACTCTACAGATACAGCTAAATCATCATTGACAGAATAGGGTTTTGGAAGTGTATGGTCATCATACTGTACATAGATAACATCATCAGGTAGTGCATACAAACTACGTCCACTTGAATCATCTTGTGAAGTAGAGAAATAGGCTACAAAAGTTCCAGGACTGTCATGTAGTTCTTTTGCATCAATAACTAGTCCTGCTTTATCAGAATCAGAAAATACCTGAATAGAAAGTGTATCCAGAGTATCAGGATTAAGATTCATGTCAGGATCATTGACTGTTATGAGAAATGATTCTCCATATCCATTAAACATTCTAGTATAATCCATAGTACCGACATTCCAGTTAATTTTTACAGATTTTTTTATCTCATCACCATCTGCAAATCTTACTAGAATTGTAAATTCATCATCTCTGCTGCTCTCAAGAAATCCATTGTTAGGTCCAGTTCCCGTTGTGCGAGGATTTGTGTCATACTTTCCATCGCCATTTACATCATGCAAAAATCCAGTCAAGATTATCTCTCCAGTGTACAATCCGTTTCCAGCCTTTGCTAGCTTGTAGTTTCTTATCTCATGATCTTCAGTATAGACTCTAACTGATGCACCATCTGAATCAACTCCATGCTCTGTGATTCTAATGTTGATTTTATCAGTCCACGTGTATGGGGATTTGTCAAGAGAGATAGCAGCAAAAGCAGGAGAGACAGTAATTATGATAATACTAAAAATTACAACCAAGAAAAATTTCATTTTACTTGTTTTCAGGTCAGATGTTCATAAAGTATTCTAAGCTTAGATTTGAATCCCATAAGGTTTGAACCGTTTATGGAAACAAAAAAAGTAGGATCAGCATGCTTTGAGAGTTTGCCAAATTCCTATTACGTTTCCTTCAGTATCAGCAACTCTAGCATACAAACCAAAATCTCCAACTTGTATTTTTGGCATTATTGTTTTACCTCCAGCAGACTCTACTTTTGAAATGTGTTCATCTACGGATGGAACATCAATTACAATTACAGGGTGTTCTCCCGTAGGATCTTTTTTTAGTAGACCACCATTGATGGCACCAGGTTCCTTTGGTTTCATGTTCTCATCACTTGGAGTAGTAGTGGCAAGATAGTAATCCATTTCAGGAAATTTGGTTATTTGCCAACCAAAAACATCTTGGTAGAACTTTTGTGCTCGAGATTCATCATCAAAAGGAATCTCAAAATGTACAACTTTGTTCATGACAGAACAAAATGCTGATAGTTGATAACCTTTTTTCCAAGAGATTTGAATCCCTTAAGACTCATCTACTGTTTTGTAGTCAAAATAAAACGCATTTAGGCATAACAATGGTGTAAAATAAAAAAAGGTCAAAGAGGCATGTTTTCTTCAACCCAATTGACAATAGTCATGATATTTTGGATGTTGCCAAACTCTTCGCCTTCCAAACTTACAAAAAGCAAATGATTGTTTGGAAGTGGGACGGTAATTCGTTTGATTTTGTCATACGCCACAATAGCGTATTTTCCCTTTCCAATTTTTTCAGAAAGCACATCACGTTTTTCCCAGCTTTCAATTGAACGTTTTAGAGACTCTTTTGTTTCATCTACTGTAAGGTAACTGGTTGTATTATCACGAATGCTATTCCATAGAATGTTTCCTTCATGATCACAGATTATTGCAACTCTAGAGCTAGGAATTTCTCCTAATATCATGTTCAAAAGCTTCTCTTCGTTCTCATTGACATTTTGTGTTACAGACATTAAATTTAGTTAGGATAATTGAAAATAACCTTAATGACTAAACATATGAAAATTTGACAGATTATTTTGAAAATTTTAAAAGGATTTTAAGTTTTTAAAAACTCATTCTTAGATAACATAAATTCCCAATCAAAACATGTCATTGTTAAAAACAACAAGATTGACCAAACAGGGAGACCGCTTTGAAATTGAGATTCCTCATGAATGCGTTGAAAAACTAGGATGGAGAAATGGATTAGTTTTAGAGATAGACATTCAAGATTCTGAAGCAACCATAAGGAAGTTACAGGGATTTTTAGGAAAATAAAGCTTCAGTCATACAATACTTTGTTTTTTCTTCTAGTACTAGGATTAAACTCCGCTCTTCATGATATCACTATCAAGGAATTTGATTTTTTGAGTAGCTGCTTTTACTTCATCAGGAGTCATTGATTTTTCCAAAGTAAGATAAACTGTAATCTTTGGCAAGTATAGAATTACTTGTTGCATTTTTTCTCGAATAATGTGGACATAATCAGTTTGTCCATATGCTTCATCCAAATGTTCTCTTGCATGTCTCCTCACATCAAGTTGATGATAAAATGCGATTCTATCCTCATCAGGTTCTGTAGGTTCAGATGCAGCTGATGATTGATCTAGTAAGACATTTCCTTCCAAATCTATTAGACCTAGATGAACGATTTGTGGATCAGCATCAAAGATCTCTTTTGCTAGTAGTTCAGATTCTGCAGTCATCAATTTCATAATGTATGAAATTGTATAAAAACTTCGTTGACAAGCTTTGTTTAAGAATTTAGTTTGAATCCTTGAGAGCTTATCATTTTGGCATGAAAGTAATTCATCTAGTTTTCAGCAAAGTCTTGTGAATCTTGGAGCCGTACTGTAACGCTTTCTTTCGTTTGTTACATGAAACTTCAGGAACGCCGACTTTACTTGCAAGTTTTCTTATCATGTGTTTGCGATAGATGTCTTCAGAATCTGTAATCTTGTCTGAAATTGGTACAGTCTTTGCATATGTGATAAAATCTGGTGAGAGTAATGGCTGTAGAATTTGTACTCCAAATTCAGATGCAATCATGTTTACTGCCTTCATCATTTTGAGTTCATTGTCAAGTTTGTCCTCCATTACCTCTTGGATTTTGGATTCGCCACCTGAAAACGCCTCCCTGTACGCATTATATCCACAGAATAGCTCATCAATTCCGTTTGCAGTAACTACTGTACAAATCCCTAGACTCTTTGCAAGCTTTGATACGTAATGAAATGCAATACAGTTTTCATTCCAAGACAAATTGTCAGTTTTGATTTTATCGTGAATGCCTGATGATATTGATGGAAATGTTTCAGGTTCAATTTCTAAGATATGATGAGGGTAATTCAGTTGTTCATTGACTTCTTTTGCAAACAAGATATCATGGGATTCAGCAAATCCAATTGTAAGTAGTGTAATGTCATAATCCATGTCTTTGCAGATTTTGGAGATTAGTGTGCTATCAACACCACCTGAATATGCAATTCCAATTTTTTTATCTGTAACTGTTTGAGTAATTGCAGTTTTGATGTTATCAAATAGTTCTTGATATTTTGCATCCATGGTATCTCTCTAGTTTCTATAAAGGGTAATGAATCAACCTCTAAATCAGCTTTTTAGGCACAACAATTAGAATTTTAACTGTTAAGAATTTAGGAGATTGTGTAGAATGAATACAAAGTTACTTCGCAATTTAGGAATAGCAGCTGTAGTTGTAATTGTCACAATATTTGCAGTTGGGTCAATAGAACAGCAAGAACAAAAACTTGATTCTGTAGAAAATAAAATAGAAGTAGAAAGTGTTCCTGTAGAAAATGAAATTGAAGTAAAAAATGAACCTGTAGAAAATAAAATAGTAGAAAGTGTTCCTGTAGAAAAGCAAATAGTAGTAAAATCCACAGAATGTTCAGGAGATGCTTTGTGTTTTTCTGGTAAAATTACGCAGATAATTGATGGAGACACTGTTAAAGTCGATGGAAAGTCTATACGATTTGCACTAGTTGATGCTCCTGAATTAAAATACGATGGCGGACAAGCAAAACAATTTCTCGAACAAGTTTGTCCAGTTGGATCTCAAGTTATAGTTGATCAGGATGACGATCAACTTTCAGACAAGTATGGCAGAATGTTAGGAGTGATTTACTGTAATGGTATGAATCTAAATCAAGAAATACTTGATTCAGGTATTGGAGATCTTTATGAAGCATTTTGTGATCAAAGTGAATTTGCTACTCATTATTGGGCAACAAAACATGGATGTGGTGATTCAGAAGATGAAATAACAACTCAACAAATTCAAGACTGTGATTCATCTTATCCTGACTTTTGCATTCCATCTTCACCACCTGATTTAGATTGTGGCGATATCTCTCAGAAAGATTTCACAGTATTGCAACCGGATCCACATAGATTTGATGGGGATAAGGATGGCATTGGATGTGAATCCTGATAGTACCTATTAATTTAGATACAATATACTAAACATCATGAGATTATCACCTGAAGAGATTACAGAGGAGCTCAAGAATCTACCAGGATGGAGTGTTGTAAATGAGAAACTACACAAAGAAATTGAATTTGAGAGTTTCAATCAGGCATTTGGGTTTATGACCAGAGCTGCAATGGAGATTGAAAAGATGAATCATCATCCAGAGTGGTTTAACGTGTATAATAGACTCGTAATAGATTTGATGACTCACGATGCTGGCGGCATTACAAAAAATGACATCAATCTGGCTCGAATCCTAAATTCCCTACTTTGAGGGTGATTTTAGGCACAAAATTTTCAGAATTTATATAATGACTCTAGGGCAGATGATTTCACATGACAACAAATCCCGTAATGCTTGATTCAGATTTCAAGTATATCGACAAGAAAGGAAATCTAATGAAGACTAGAACAGAGTTGACAGTAGCACAAATGCTAGACTTTCTTGAAGACGAATACCAGTACAATCACAAAGTTACATTGAAAAGTGGAACTGAAGTTACAGTTGATTTCAAAACTGACAAGGGACTAATTGAAGTAATTGACAATGAAGAGGACATTGCAAAGTACAAACAGATCAAAGAAGACTTTCCTGATCAAAAAGTAATGGCAATTGGACACGGAAAGTATGCTGCACAGCTAAAAGAGTTGCAAGATATTGTATTTTATGATAAATCACCACAAACAGGTTCTATCTTTTTGGATGATGGATCATTTGCATTTGATTATGCACACATCTTGCCACTAGTTGAGAAATGTTCGATTCTACATGGACATACATCATCTGTAATGGTGGAATTGGTTGGACAGATGAAAGACAATCTACTTGTAGACTTTGGAGAAGCAAAAAGAATTGTCAAAGATGTATTGACTGCATTTGATCACAAGTTTTTCATTAATAGAAAGTACATGAAATCTGAAGATGATTCTCATTATGTAATAAAATTTGAAGGACCTAAAGGAATGTTTGAGTTACAAGTTCCAAAACATACAACATATCTTTTAGAAGGAGAAGCTACTGTAGAGAATTTATCAAGTGAGCTTATCAAATTACTAGCACCTAAGATGCCATCAAACGTTGAAGCTGTTGGCGTTTACATTTACGAGGGATACAACAAGGGTTCCCACATTATATCAAACATCTCAAAAGATTAAGAATTAAGCCTAAACTATGCAAAACTATGCAGTTTTTTTCTAAAATGAGTTGATTTTGTGTTGACCCCGAATCAACAATTTACCACGTAAAGATCGTAATAGCACCATATACCTTAAGGGAATTATGGCACAGGTTTTAGAAAAAAAGGGAGGACCATACCCAAAAAATAAGAAAATTAAGCGACAAAATGAGGTATTTCGTTTACATTTTGATTTAGGTTATTCTGCAGTAAAAATTTCTGAAATGATGAATGTTAATCGTAACACCGTTAATGGGGACATCCATTATTGGTATGGAATTCTTTCAAAAGAATGGGAGAGTTATGATATTGAAGCATGGCATATGAAACAGGTTCACAGATTAGAGTCTCAGAGAACCAGATTGTTTCAAGAGTTGGAAAAGACTACAGAAACCACAGTAAAGTTATCTATTGAAAGAATGATTTTGGATATTGATATCAAAATGACAAACTTTGTTTCAAAATCAGTGTATACTCAAGATTGGTTGAGAGATAGATCAGTAGCTTGGATCAATAAATGGGCAAAAGAGAACAATTCAAAGTATAGATTACTTGATGCAAATGCAGCTTGGTATACTAGTGAAGAGATTACTGAAAAGGTTCGTAAATTAATTCATGATGGTAAGATTGAGAAACGTGGAAAGATTTGATCATTTATCTTTAATGTAAAAAACAACATCAGATGGGATAGTGAGGCATAAGATCCCTTGCAAGAAACTTTTTGATGTCGCCACCTTTTTCGTTCTGATAACCTACAACACATTCTGAACCTCCAAGTTCAAAAATCCAGTCCATGCAGCTACCACAAGGTGTGAATTGTGTCCTTTGTGCCACCACAAGAATCGCCGTTAACTTTGTGCAGCCGCTTGATACCAAAGATGATATTGCTGAAACCTCTGCATGTATGTCGTGTGAACGGAATTTGTGTTCTATGTTGCATCCGGAAAAAATTTTCCCTTCTCCGGAAACCACTGCTGCACCAACCTGCGTCTTTCCAAGAACTCGTGCATTGGAATGAGAGTTCCAAGCAATTTCAGACATCTGATTCCAAATAGATTCTTCGACCAAGACACTCAACTTTTCCATTCACCCTTTTTGTATTTTGATAATCGTTCTTCCCAATCTTCATCATGCACATGATCTGATTTTGATTCCTTTACCTTTTCGAGCAAGGGAATCACAGACTCATCCCATTGCCCATATGCATTTCTGTAAAAGACTGTCTTTCCAATTTCATCAAGAATGTTTTTCCTTAATTTCGAAGCCATATTTCCTAATTTGTCTAGGATATCTTTACGCATATCCGCATCTTCAGTGATTGCAGCCATTTCCACCAATGCACGAGCAGCACCATATCGTACCCAATGATAGGGGTCTGTTTCTAGAGCAATGAATAGTAGTTTTTTATTTTCCTCTGAGGGGCACTTTCCAAGTGGATGAATAATCCTCCATCTACGGGTGTTCTGATTTGGAACATCTGCATCAGAATAATCATACATGTCTCTTAGATCTTTTTGGTTTTCCTCACTTAGATTGCATTCACGTAAAACATTTGATGCAGTCCAACCAATCAAAGAATTGTCAGATTTTAACAACTTGAGAGTTTCATCATTGATTTCTGAATCACGTTTAATGGTAAACAATTGTTTCCATTCATCAAACAAATCTGATTCAGATTTCATGACACTTATCATATCTATTAATTCTTTAAGATTATTTGCTTTAGTCAATTGTTCACCAAAGGTTTTCTCATAATCTCCCAAGTGATTTTTTGCAGATTCAGAAGTTTCATAACCATTATCAAATTGTTTTTGTGCAACCAATACTAACATTGCAGTAACTATATCTTCAGAATGATTGTTAATTCCTAACTTGGAATTTAATATGATGGATGCAATTGCAGCTTTCCAATTCCAATCATATACCTCCAACAAAAATCTGTCAGCAAGTTCTTTATTTTCGATCTGTTGCATTACCAGATGGATAGATTCTAGTGAACTGGACTCCAAAGTAGCTATGTCAAATTCATCTACATCCCAATTCTCTGGGTGTGATGCCAAATATTCGGATACAAGAAAATCATGTAATAATTGATGACTAAATGTTGCATGGGTGTCACTTGTCGTAAATGCCGCACCTCCACCTAACAGTTTATCAAATGTCTCTTGTCCTGTAATCTCTACAAAGTTTTTCAACTCAAATGATACCGAACCTTCTTGATATGCAAAAAATGACGCTTTTGCTAATTTCTTCATTTCCTCCTCATTCATCTTCAATCTCTCTTTGAAGAAATCATTTAGTACGGAAGATTCAGAAGTCATAGAAGCTGAACATCTCTCCATGGCAATATTGAGAAAGAATGGTCTGGATAACAAACTCATGCTTACATCATTCAACTCATATTGTTCTTTACCAATAGTAATGTCTAGATTTTTTCTTATCTCTTCTTCACTCAAAGGATTCAATGTAATTTTGTTCCATCCTGTAAGTGCACCACGTACATCCATCCTGTCCGTTAGCAGAACATATGTGTGAGGAGAAGTTTGTCTTACATATTCTCCTACATCTTGAATTATTTTTTCTGTTAATTCACCAAAATCGCCTGATTTGAATTCATTTATGCCATCAATCACTATTATGACATCTCCCTCAAAACTTTTGAGACGTTCCACTGTAATTTCCACACTAGACATTTTCAGCAGTTTGTCTATGCGTGACTCAGCACTTTCATCTCTCGCATCCTCCAATTCTTTAAAAAATTCTGTTTCACTTCCATTAATGGGGATAAAAACAGGAAGAACCTTTTCTTTAACAATAGATTTGAGAAACTCTGTAACTGTGTTACTCTTTCCGCTTCCTGCAGCGCCTTTTAGGATTACTTTTCTTTTTGATTTTATGATTGAATGTAATTCAGTTATTGGAAATTTTTCTCCGTTTTCATCAGAAAATGTAATCCCAAACTTATGTTCTGGTGGGGGTTTAGCTTCAAGTTTTGTAGTAAGTTCTTTAAGATATGATAAAAGGTTTAGATTTCCTTGCTGAAATTGTTGATCTTGGTCTCCAGAATCTTTTGTAACAGTTTGTTCATGAACTTCTTTAAGTATTCCAATTGCTTTATCCATTTTACTATCTAACTTTGTGGCAATATTCAGAATTTTTTGATTATATGCTGTCATAATTTTCTGAAAAGATGTTTCAGCTCCTTCCATCTCAATTTTTTGTTTTATTTCTGTTAACAGTTTTTCTGAATCAAATTTGTATTCTGTATCTTGAAATGCATTTTCTAGTCCTTTAAGCAGGTTCAGGAAGTCTTGAACAGATCCTTCAGATAATTTTTTGAAATTGTCTGAAAATTCTTGTTTTGACAAAACATCAATTAGTATATCTCTACTTTCTGGATATTTGGCGCCAAATTCATCAATAATTTCTGTACGATATTCATTCCAATTCCACTTGAATGATTTTTGAGCAAACTTGAATATCATTTCTGCAAGGGATAGTCCTAATCCTATCTCAGAAGACATGTTTTCTTCATTCATAATCCTACAATAAAATCATTCATACAATAATATTTCATGAATGATTTCCTGATATCTGAAATATAGATATGTACTCTATTAACAACACAAAATTCTCTCAAGATCTATCAGAAACTCCAATCGTATTATTTGAGATTTTTTCTTATTTCATGTGCTAATGATTCTGCCACCAAAGGAGGAACTGCATCTGCAATTTGCTGATATTGTGAATTATTTGTGCCAAAAAATCTGAATGAGTCTGGAAAACTCTGTATTCTAGCTGCCTCTCTTACAGATATTATTCTATTTTCTTTAGGATGTAACAACATAGCTCGTCTTGCATGAACAATTGTAGGAGTTGTATGTTGATAAGATAAACGTCTATAGATATTACCATGAAGAGAATTTTTATTTTTGAATCTAGATTTTGTTTTTTTAGATAGTGTTTTCCATGAATCAAGTAAACTTCTTCCTTCGTTAATTTCAGAAATTGTATTGATTACATCTTCTCCGTGTTTCGTACACCAATGATTGTACAAGTTATTGATGTTTCCTCCTAATTTTTTTCCATATGGGGAATTAAATTTTTTAGGATGTTTCATAATTTCGTTTCCAGATGTACCTTGTTTTATAGAAGGTAATCCTGAAATGACATCAAAAAGATTATCGCATGAAACAGGAATTTTGATCAAATTCAAATTACATTCATGTCCATTCAAAAAACCTGTTACAAAGAGTCGTTTTCGTTTTTGTGGAAGTCCTGCTTTTTCACAATCAATCACAGATACGCTCAGAATGTATCCTAATTTTTTAAAATCATTGAGGAATTTTTTCCAACCTGGGAGATTTCTAAAATTGGTAACATTTTCAAATAAAAATGCCTGAGGTTTTAATTCAGATATTATTCTGAAATAATGATTTATAGCATTTGCAAAGGGATGATTTTTGCCATTATTTTGTTTATTTGCATTTGAATAAGGTTGACAAGGAGGTCCTCCTATTACACAAAATCTCTCTTTTGATGTGATTTTTTTTAGTTCGTTTGATTTTATGTTTTTTATATCATCTACAATTAATTTAGTCTCCTTGAAATTTTTTGAATATGTTTCAGCAGCACTCTTATCAAATTCCACTGCTGCAATGACTTTGAACCCTGCATTCTTAAATCCTAAACTTAATCCACCTGAACCTGCAAATAGATCGATAACGCCAATTTCTTCTTTCCTCATATTTTTAATAAATTAAATCTGGATAAAAATCAAGTCCTGCAAGATTTATGTCATACCATGTTATTTTCATAATTACATGGCCTTATTTTTTAATGACCCAAAATTCCATACAATCTATGAAAAAATAATGGATCTCAATGAATTGGTTTGGGAGAATAAATTAGATCCCTTTATGATTGAACAATGGCTAGAAAACTTTGATACTAAATCTGATAAATTAGAAATGTTGGAATTGTTATCTAAATTTACTTATTACAATGAAAAAGAAATTTCTTCTCTTCTCACGTCCTCTTTTGAACTCTTGAAAAGCTATTTGAGTTTGATTCACCTAAATCAAAAAATTGAAATTAGTGATTTGAATGAATTTGTGAAAAACAACTGTTATTTCGTTGGGACATGGGAAAATCCCAGTAAAAGTGGAGTTCATCTTTTATATGATTTTAGAGTTTTAAACAAATTACCCCCCAGAATTTTTTGTAACACTGTAAAAGATGTTCCAAAAAATGCACCGTTTGTTATTTTTCTTGACGATATTGCTGGTAGTGGAAGACAGGCCAGCGACTTCTGGAATCTACGAGTAATAAAGGAAAGAAAACATCTAACAAATACGAAATTTCTCTATTTGGTATTGGTTGGAAATGAAAAGGGTATTGAGTATATTGAGACAAAAACTAAGATCAAAGTTCTTCCAGTGGTAAAATTAGATGATAGATACAAATTATTTTCAAAATCATCTATTTATTTCCCTGACAAAAAAAAGAGGCAAAAAGTACAAAAAATTTGTGAAAAATATGGGAAGAGACTATATGCCAATAACCCTCTAGGTTTTGCAAATTCTCAAATGTTAATAGGCTTCCATCATAATATACCTGATAATACGTTACCAATAATATGGGAAAATAAAAATAACTGGGATCCAATATTCCCACGTTTTGGAGCTGTGGTGTAAAGAGCATGCAAATTAGAAATCCCTTTGAAGAAGTAAATGCAAATAATCTAGATGATGATGAAATCTTAGATTTTTGGATTAAACCTGAGGGTATTTTCAACAAACAGCTTGAGGGAATCAAATTAACTGGTCTCACTCCATTGTTTTTATTTGGTGGAAGGGGTACTGGAAAAACTACCGTTTTAAAATACATGTCATTTGATCTACAACAAAAAGAATTTCTTAAAAAAAATACTGACATGAAAAATTTCTTAACAAAAAATAATTTCATAGGAATTTATCATAGATTTGATGGTCCACAACTGGACGCATTTAATGCAGGACCAGATGATCGAAAATGTCTTGAAGCATTTCGATTTTTTATTGAACTTGTACTATCACAAAATTTCCTTTGGATTGTTGAAAAACTTCTAGAAAACAAATCCATCACTTCAAAATTTAATGAAAAAACCCTATGTGCTAATATCTCTGAATTAATTTTTGGCAAAAAAATCACATCTTTGTCTACCATCTCAAAAATTAGGAAAAAATTAGGAACTATTCAGTATTCCTTAGAGAAAGCACGAGATAAATCTGCAATAGATGGAAAAGAAATTGATATTAAAAATATAATTCCTAGAGGTAGACTAATTTTCGATCTACAAAATGAAATCACAAAAACTATTCAAGAACTCAAAAACATAAAAATTCTTTATTTGTTTGATGAGTATGAAAATCTCACATATGATCAACAATTACTTTTCAATACTCTGATCAAACATAGGAAATTCAATGTAAGTTTCAAAATTGGTTCTCGTTTAAAGGGTGTGAAAACTTACGATACATTAACAACTGAGGAATATCTTAGAGAACCTGCTGATTATAGAAAAATAATCTTTGAAAATATTCTAAATGTCTCGTCATTAGAATACAAAAAAATTCTTATTAAAATTGCTGAAAAACGCTTACGTCACATTCCTGAATTTAAATCAAAGAATCTAACCGATATTAAAAAAATCCTGGGCTATAGCCTTTCACCTGAACAAGAAGCCAATAGGATTGTTAACTCTAGCAAAGACAAACGAAAACATTTCTACAAAATTGAAAAACACAAAAAAACTTCAATTAGTGAAAAAACAATATCTGACTTAAAATGTGAAGGAAGGCCATTAATTGAAAAACTGAATATGATGTTATTAAATCGAAACTATCCAATATCTAAAATCAAACTAATGATGAACCATTTTGTTTCTAGAAACTCAAAATCAAGTTATCATAAACAATACAAAAATCTCTATGACAAAAACAAAGTTGCTTTATTGTTTCAATTGATATCTGACTACAGACCTAGGGAGAAACAATATTCTGGATTTGATACTTATGTGAGTCTTTCTTCTGGTATCATAAGGACTTTCCTAGAATTATGTTTTCATGCATTTCATTTTGCAATATTTGCCGAACAAAAGAATTTGTTATCTGGTAAACCAATATCTCACGAATTACAAAATGATGCTGCAAAATTAATGTCACAGAAATATTATGAAGAAATTGCAGTGATTCCTAAAGGCTATGGGGTGTTTGTTGCTAGATTAGTTGATAACATTGGTTCAATTTTACGTGGATTACATAAAGATCCTCTAATTTCTGAACCTGAACCCACATACTTTACAATTGAATATGAAAATCTTGATTTGAAAACTAGAAGTGTTATTGACACTGCAGAACAATGGTCAATTTTACAACGAACTATTTCTATGAAGCCAAAAGCAAAATTACAAGCACATCTAACTGATTTTCATATTAATAGAATGTTCTGTCCAAAATATTCAATTTCATATCGTAGACGAGGTAGAACATTAATCACTCCATCTGAAATACACATTCTAACATTTGGGAATGAACAAGAACAAAAAACTATTCGTGAATTAGTTAGTAGAGAAAAAGAAGTTAGAAAGGCTAGGAAAGTCAGAGACCAAGGACAACCCAAAATTATTGATTTTTTAGATTAAAATGAAAAATATCCAAGAACTTGATTCATTAATCCAAGTAAAACCGTTAGAATATGATTATTTTATTTATACAAAAAATTCAGAAAAGAGATCATCAAACGTACTAAATATTTTTAAAAAATCAAAAATCAAAATTAAAAATTTAATTGAATTACAGTTTGAAGACACTCAAACACCTAAAATCAGAACAATTGGATCAAGATATGTGATCACTTGTCCTTACAGACATGTTCTTATGGGCATTAAATCTATTTTTGACTTATTACACAATCTACATTTCAAAATTAATGATAAGGTGTGTATTGATATTACTGGTACTGATGTACCATATTTTTTCCATCTTCTAAAAACACTCAAATTTAAAAAAATGTTATCAAAAATTGATTTAGTATACACAGAACCTGAAACATATAAAAAAACTTCAAATAAATTTATTTTTTCCGAGGGAATTAGAAATGTAAAACAATTTCCTGCATATACTGGAAGAACAAACCCAAATGGGAAAAAAATACTTTTGATTTTAATAGGTTTTGAAGGACACCGTTCATACAAAGTCTTAGACTCTATTGAGCCCGACAAAACATTGGCGCTAAATGGATTTCCAAGTTATTCGTTAGAATTCAAAGATACTAGTATTCTTGAAAACAAAGAACTGTTAACTAGTCCATCATGTAAAAATAATACTCTTTTAGCATCAGCACACAATCCTTTTGAAACATTAAAAATTCTCAATAATCTTCCGTCTAGCCACAAGAAACATAATTTAATCATGGCTCCTATAGGAACAAAACCTATGTCTTTAGGGGCTTGTCTTTATTGTCTCAAAAATGAATCGGTTCGCGTAGTTTTTCCTTATCCCAATTCATATATTTCCAAAAATGCACCTGCAGAAAAAATTGGTAAAACTTGGATCTATCAATTAGTTCTTTGAGTCCGTAACTACAAGTCTCTTTGATGTAACAATGGTTCAAGTTTCAAGAATCACTCAAGATTGTGCATTGATTGCAAATCTTTCTTAAACTCTGACAAACTTTCAGGAACTTCAACTGCAATAGAGTCCTTTAATGACAATTCTTTTGCCTTTTTCTCATTCCATACTTTAGAGTTAAACTGTACAACTTCTTCAGTGGTTTTGGAATAATCTTCTACCTTTTCAGATTCAGCTTGTCTTTCAGTATGAATACTAGTCTCAGAGTATAGTGTCTGCCACAAATGCTCTGTGATAAATGGTGTAATTGGTGCCAATAATTTCAAGACTGTGGAGAGTACTTTGTGTAGTGTGTAAATGGCTGCATCTCGTTCCTCTTCAGAAAATCCTTCTCCGTAGGCTCGTTTTTTGACCATTTCGATGTAATGAGCTGCAAACAAATTCCAAGTAAATTCCCTGATTGCAATTGCTGGAACAAAGAAGTTGTATTCATCATATCCTTTCTTGCAATCTTTAATCAAATTGTTCAATTCAGACAAAATCCACTTGTCAACGGTAGTTGGTTTTCCTTCTTTGATTACAGGAAAGCTTGACAAGAATCTTGAGACATTCCATAGTTTGCTCAAGAATTTCTTTGTAGACTCTATCTTTTGCTCATTGCATCTAAAGTCATAACCATGATTAATCTCACTTGCACTCCAGAATCGAAATGTGTCAGCTCCAAATTTCTCTATTACTGGTAATGGATCAATTGCATTTCCTTTACTTTTACTCATCTTCATTCCTTTCTCATCTAAACCATAACCCATAATCCAAGCTTCAGTCCATGGTTTTTTACCAGTTAACATATCACAACGCAAAAGTGTGTAATACAACCAAGTCCTTACAATATCTTTTGCTTGAGGTCTAAGTGATGTTGGATAAGTTTTCTCAAAGAATTCTGAATCCTTATCATACTTTGTAACAAACAATGGCGATACACTAGAATCCATCCATGTATCAAATGTTCTATCCTCCCCAGTAAATTCACCATTACCGCACTTTGTACACTTTTCAATTGGACACTTCTCCTTCCATGGTTGATAGTACTTTCCTGGTTCAGGGACGTGCGGTTCATTACAACTAGAACAATACCAAATTGGAATCTCTGTTCCATAGTATCTTCGTCTTGAGATTGGCCAGTCAATGGATATGGAATCAAGCCAATTCATCAAAATCTGCTTGTGCATAGAGGGGTAAAACGTGATTTCTGAGCCTAATTTTCGCATTTTTTCAATGGAATCTTTCTGTTTGAGATAGTACTCCTCCATGGGTATAATCTCAATTGGAATCTTACTTCGCTCTGAAATTGGTGTTCTATGATTAATCTCTTCGATTTTTTCTACAAATCCTTTTGATTCTAAATCTGCAATAATTTTTTCTCTAGCTTGTTTTGGTTTGAGTCCTGCATATTCTCCTGCAGCTTCAGTCATCCTTCCATCCAAACCAATTGCAACAATCTCTTCTAGTCCCATCTCTCTAAACAATGCAACGTCATTTTGATCACCATAACTACAAACCATTACAGCTCCTGAACCAAAGTCTTGCTGAGCTGAATGGTGAGTCTTGATTTCAACTTCCGCCCCTGTAATTGGTACAACTACTTTACTTCCAACAAATGGAGCATATCTTTCATCTTCAGGGTTTACAATAATGGTACGACATGCACATAGTAGTTCTGGTCTTGTACTTGCAATGATGATTTCCTTATCCATATCTTTAATCTTGAATTTCATGTGAACTAGCTTTGTCATCAAATCTTGGTATGCAATTTCAGCATCAGCAATTGTAGTGCCAGATACCCAATCATAGTTGTTAGGTCGAGTAGCTAGAACAATCTTTCCTTCTTTCCATAGTTTGATGAATGTTGATTGTGTTAATGCACGATATTCTTCTGAATCTGTTCTGTAATGATTCTTCAAGTCACCACTCAAACCAAGGTTTGTCATAATCAACACCATCTCTTCTTCCAAGTCATCTAGTGCTTCTCGGCACAAATCCAAGAATTCTCCTCTGTCAGTTTCCCTCATTCTGATGTTGTGTTTTTTCTCAGTGTAGAACTCTACAGGCAAACCATTTCTGTCAATTCCAATTGGAAAGTAGACGTTCTTGCCATTCATGCGAGCAGTTCTTGCAATCATGTCTATCTGAGAATAGTGAGCAGCAGCTCCAATGTGCCATGGCCTGCCTGATGGGTATGGTGGAGGCGTATCTATGGTGTAATTATCATCAGTTGGAGTGAATTTGTAAAGGTCTGAATCCTGCCATTTCTTTAAGACCTGTGCCTCTAACTCTGGATTCCAAGCTTTCTCTGTAATTTTTGGGTCCATTTTTAATTTTGAAATTATTGTTTTGTTTCTTTAACTAGATTTACAAAATATTTGTGAACTGCTAAATCATCAGTTAGTTCTGGATGGAAAGATGTTCCAATGATGTTTCCTTTCTTGATTGCAACAATTTTCTCATTTAGTTTTGCTAAAACTTCAATGTCATCTGATGTGGATGAGATAGCTGGAGCTCGAATGAATACTCCATTATAGTTTGAGATTCCAATTGAGTCCATAGAGACATTTGCCTCAAATGATTCACGTTGTCTACCAAAGGAATTTCTTTCAAGTTCGATATCTAGAAAATCAAATAGCGGTTGCTCTGTTTTTCCAACAACTCTATCAGTTGCATTGCTTGCAAGTAGCACCATTCCAGCACAGATTCCTAGTACTGGCATTCCAGATTCTACCTTTTGCTTGATTACTTTTTGAGAGCCATTAACCAAAGACAATTGTCCAATGGTAGTGCTCTCACCGCCAGGAATGACCAATCCATCCATTGCAGAAATCTCCTCAGGAGTCTTTACAACATGAACAGTTGCATCCTGATTCAAATCAGCAATTGATGCTACCAATGATGAAACATTTTCTGCAACATCACCCTGAATGGCTAAAATTCCAATCTTTGCGCTCATGCGGAACCGCCTCTATCTTGCATACGTAACTCTAGAGTTTTAACATCTAATCCTAACATTGATTGTCGCTCATCAATCATCTTTTGAGCTTCTTTGACCTTGTCTGCCTCATTCCAAAATGTTGTAGCTAAAACAATTGCTCTTGCACGCTCTGCTGCATCATCAGCTGCAAAAATTCCAGAACCAACAAAGATTCCATCACATCCTAATGACATCAGATATGCTGCATCAGCTGGTGTTGCAATTCCACCTGCTGCAAAATTAACAACAGGCAATCTTCCTAGTTTTGCAGTTTGCTCTACAATATCATAAGATACTTTGAATTCTCTTGCCATTCTAACTAGATCTTGATTGTCCCCTGAATCATACATTGACTTTATTGTTCTTAATTCATCATTTACTTTTTTGATATGAGTGATGGCTTCAGCAACATTGCCAGTTCCTGGTTCTCCTTTTGTTCTAATCATTGCAGCTCCTTCTTCAATTCTTCTCAAAGCTTCAGCCAATGATCTAGCACCATTAACAACAGGTGTTGTCATGTCCCATTTCCAAATGTGACGTAGCTCATCAGCTGGAGTCAACACTTCAGATTCATCAATCATGTCAACATCAGTCTCTTGTAACACAAGAGCTTCATTGACATGACCAATTCTACATTTTGCCATTACAGGAATTGTAACTGAATCCATAATCTCTTCAATAATTCTAATACTTGCAGTTCTTGCAACACCACCTGCCTTTCGAACGTCTGATGGAAGTTTGTCCAATACCATAACAGAGACTGCGCCTGCTTCTTCAGCAATCTTGGCTTGCTCTACATTTGTGACATCCATTACAACTCCATTTTTTAGCATGTGGGCAAATCCACGTTTCAGAGTTGAAGAGCCACGAATAACATCGCCAGAGTCTAATTTTTCAGAAATTATTCCCTTTGCGTCTTTACGTTCCCCAGATAATGGAAGCATACAATAATTTTCGCTACAGGCTATTTGTACCTATTCACGAATGTCGGAAATTATCGCGTCTAGTTCAGTTTCAACCATGGTAATGATTGGAGGAATAAAACCACTAGTTGCATTTTGTTCTGGCCAATGAATCTCCTGGTTGCGACCATTCAAAGTAATTTTCACGTTGGATTTTTGAAATTCTTTTACATCCTCTAAAATTGGAAAAGAGTCAACTGGAATCTCCATAAAGCCAGTTTCCTTTATCAATGCTTTAATCTTGTTTAGTTTCTTTTCATCTAACTGCGACCGAATGTCTGGTTGAAGATATCCCAGCTCAGTTACTGAATACTTTAGCTCACCGTCATTTTTGATAAGCAAAATCTCTGTCTTTTCTGCACCAGTACGTTCAGTTACTCCATATTCAACTGTCCTTAGCTGGTGTTTTGTGTATTCAATGTCTAGTTTATCAAAAGAGTTTGCAGCTGAAATTGGAATTTCATTTTTTGTTAGTAGTGGAACTGAAATCAACAAAGCAATTACAACAGGAATTGCTCCTAGTGCAAGCATCGCTTTTCTTACCATAACTTTCTCAACTGTTCAGAATTGATGATTATTGCAAATAAATCTTGGTTAAAAGTAACTTAAAATTCAAGTCCATTTCATTCTTGTTTGTGGGGTCGTAGCCTAGCCTGGTAGGGCGACAGTGTCTACGAAAAAGATCACCGCTAAGGGCTCCAGAGGTAAACTAAGCTAAACTGACTCACGGATGATGTAAGTTTGGAGCTGTAGTGACCCGTAGGTCGTCGGTTCGATTCCGATCGGCCCCACGTCCTAAAAATTATACTTGTAAATTATTTCAAAAATGCAATTGCTTTTACAATGTCAGTCTTGCTCAAGATTCCAACAATGTTTCCATGCTGAGACAAGACACCTACGCCGTTGATATTTTTCTCTAAGAGAAGATTACCCGTATTTGCCAAATCATCATCATAGTTTACAGAAACAATGTCTTTGCTCATGATATCTTCAACATTTACACTTGCACCAAATCCAGATTCAGAGATGAAGCCCTTTCTTGGGAAGATTACAGAGATTACAGGATCTGTATTATCAAGCACATCCTCAAAGTTTCCTTGTTTTAGTGCCAGTGCAAACAAGTCTCGAAATGTAATGATACCTACTGGAACATCTTTACGGTTACGAATGATGATTCGAGATATTTTTTCATCTATCATCTTTAGAACGATTTTGTATAATGGAGTGTCAGAATATTGCCATGCATAGTATGGAGACATGTATTCTCCAACCAGTTTTTCGTCTGGATGCATCTTTGTAAAATATCTAACTAGATCAGTCTTTGTAATGATTCCAACAACCTCGTCATTAGATGTGATTACAAGTGAACCGATTGATTTTGTAAGCATAATTTCAGCGCATTCAATCATGCTGGTATGCTCATCAACTGAAATTATTTTTTGAACAATTGTAGATAATGGAATATCACTTAGGTTTCTCTCAGTATCATCAGTAAGAAGAAAGATTCCCAAGTCCTTTTCAGTCACAATTCCTGTAACTTTGTCATTTTCAGTGACTAGAATTCTGCTCTTTTTCTCATCAAGGATCTTCTTTAGTGCATCAGCCAGAGTGGATTCAAGTTTCATGGTTCTTGGAGCGTGTTTATAGTCTGATGCGTGTTTCATATCACAAGCAAATCGAGTATAGTATTTTATGATATTTCATATTGTCAACATTGAAAATAACTAGTGTTTATTGAAAAATGAGATTTTGAAATTATTTATTTCTCAAAACGTTTAGTGCAGAACCAGCTTTGAACCATTCGATTTGTGATTTATTGTAAGAGTGATTCAACATGATTTCTTCCTTGTTTCCATCTGCATGTGTAATGATACACTTTACCTGTTGCCCAGGTTGCAGATTATTCAAATCAACTAGACTGATCTTGTCATCTTCCAAGATTTTCTCATAATCATCAGGATTTGTAAATGTCAATGCCAACAATCCTTGTTTCTTTAGATTAGTCTCATGAATTCTTGCAAGACTCTTTGTAATTACTGCAGCACACCCTAGATATCTTGGAGTCATTGCAGCATGTTCTCTGCTGCTTCCCTCACCATAGTTGTTATCGCCGATGATTACCCAACGCATCTGTTTTTCTTTGTACTGTCTTGCAATCTGGGAAAATGATTCCAGTTCACCATTTAGAACATTCTTGCCCTTTCCAACCTCATCATTGTATGCGTTAACTGCACCAAGCAACATGTTGTCACTGAGATTATCCAAGTGACCACGCAAAGACAACCATGCACCAGCTGGTGAGATATGATCAGTTGTACACTTGCCTTTAGCTTTGACCATGATTGGAACCTCTTCAAAGTCTTTTCCATCCCATACTGGGAATGGTTCTAGTCTTTGGAGTCGTTTACTGTTAGGATCAATGATTACTTCAACATCATCAGAGTTTTCTGGTGGTGCAACAAAGATTCCTTCAGGTCTCATGAATCCTTCTTCAGGAACTTCAGGAGCAGGTTTTGGAGGCTCTAGTTTGAACTTTGTTCCATCAGCTGCAGTCAATTCATCAACTAGTGGATTGAATGATAATCTTCCACCTAATGATAATGCAATAATCATTTCAGGACTGCCAATGAAATTCAATGTGCTTCTGTGTCCGTCGTTTCTTCCAGGGAAGTTTCGATTAAAGGTTGTAACTATAGTGTTTTGCTCATCCTTGTCTAATTCAGGTCTGTTCCACTGACCAATGCAAGGACCACATGCATTTGCAAGAACAGTTGCACCAATGTCTTTGAGTGAATCCATCTGTCCATCGCGTTCAATTGTTCCACGAATTTGTTCTGAACCCGGAGTAACCAGTAGTGGAATCTTTGCTTTGATGCCCTTTGCTTTTGCTTGCTCAGCTAAACTTGCAGCTCTTGACATGTCTTCATATGAAGAGTTTGTACAACTGCCAATTAGTGCAACAGAGATTGGATCAACATAATCTTTTGATTTTACATCATCAGATAATTCAGAGATGGAGCGTGCCAAGTCTGGAGTGTGTGGTCCAACAATGTGTGGCTCTAGAGTTGAGAGATTAATTTCAATTACTTTATCAAAGAACTTTTCAGGATTTGATTCTACTTCAGGATCAGCTACCAAAGATTCCTTGTTTTGGTTTGCAAGTTCTGCAATGTCGCCCCTGTTTGTATATTTGAGATAAGTCTCCATTCTCTCATCATATGGGAATACAGAACATGTTGCACCAATTTCAGCTCCCATGTTAGTAATGGTGGCTTTACCAGTACAGCTAATTGATTTTGTTCCAGGACCAAAGTATTCCACAATAGAGTTGGTTCCACCTGAGACTGTAAGCTCATCAGCTACTTTGAGAATGATATCTTTAGGTGCAGTCCATCCGTTTAACTCACCTGTTAGTTTAACGCCAATTCTTTTAGGATATAGTAACTCCCAAGGCATTCCAGCCATGGTTTCTGCTGCATCAAGACCACCAACACCGATTGCAATCATTCCAAGACCGCCTGCGTTTGGTGTGTGGGAATCTGTTCCAATCATCAATCCACCAGGAAATGCATAGTTCTCAAGAACTACTTGGTGAATGATACCAGCACCTGGCTTCCAAAAGCCACAACCATATTTGGCAGCAGCTGATTGCAAAAACTTGAAGACTTCGCTGTTCTCATCAAGTGAAACTTTCATATCAACATCACCTTGAACTTCAGCTCGAATCAAGTGATCACAGTGAACTGTTGTTGGCAGTGCGGTTTGTTTTAGTCCAGCTTGCATGAACTGCAACATTACCATCTGTCCAGTTACATCTTGTAGTGCAACTCTGTCTGGTTTGAGAAAGACGTAATCTTTTCCACCAGTAAAGTTAGTATCATCAATTTGGTTTAGATGTCCTGATAGAATCTTTTCAGTAAGTGTTAGTGGTCTACCAGTAACGTTTCGAAATTTTGCAATATTTTCTTTTAATTTAGCATAAACACCTGAAACAAGTTCGGGAGTAGAGTCAATGTTCACAGTATGCAAAAAATGCAGCCCGAATTTAATATTTACAATTCAAAATTTTCAAAAAACAACAGAATAGGCATGAAAATTCTTAACAATTATAAGCCAAAAGCAGGTTTCTATTACAGAGTTGGGGAGTAGATTTTTGAGGTGTAAAAATGGTCAATAAAGGATTTCCAAAATTTGGCATGTCACAAGCTGGCGCATTTGTTGCAGCTTTGAAAAATTACAATTTACCTGATTTTATCCTGGTTCTAATTGCAAAAGAATGCAAATCAGAATTACTAGAGAGAGGAAGAATTGATGACAGATTACAAAGTATGAATGATGAAGCATTAGAGTTACTCCATAAAGTGTTTGTAGAGTGTGAAGAAGACAAGGCAGGAAAATATGCTCAATACAGATTCTATGCATATGTCTCTAGCATGTACCACAAATGCGAAGTCCTAGTCAATGAAACAATTCCAGGCAAGAAAAAGAATCACAAGATGCCAGTTGCAGTCAAAAACAATGGAATGTACATTGCAGTTGCACACAACAAAGCAACAGGACATCCAGTCAACAAGAAAGACACAACAAAGTTCTATGAGATTGTTGATGACATCAAGAGTGGTGATCACGGAACAATGCTAACTGATGCAATTTATGCTTCTTCAGTAGGATTCAGAGGCGATGCACTAGTGGAATTAGAAACTCTAAGCAAGTCAAGAAAAGATGATGCTGAAAATCAATTAAATTTCAAGACAGCAAACTTTGAAAATAATATTTACTCTGTTACAAAGTGTTAATTTTACAAATTCAGTTCTCTAGTATCCATAGTTAGAAAGGTTGGTTTTCCATCAGTCCTTTTGAAATCCTCACCATACTGTTCAAACTCTAACTGCTCAAAGAGATGTTTAGTCCAGATGTCATTGACTTCTCTTGTGTGTTTTTTGCGTCCCATCTGTCGAAGCTGTTCATTAATTATTACGTTTGATACTGCTGTACAGTTTTTTTCTGCCAAGTACAGCTCGTCGTTTTCTTCTTTTGGTTTTTGCCAAAGGACCATTCCAAAGTTTTCTGCATGATACCCATCACAGGTAGAGTCAGTCCATAATGGTCTAAAGTGAGTCAGATAGAAATGATAGATGTCTTTTCCTCTTTGCTCATGATCACGAATTAGAGTATGCGTGTCTATTCTTTGGAAGATGTTTGTGGGTTTTGTTATCATCTCATCGCATTGAATCTCATAGTCTTTGCCAAACTTTTCTTTAATCCATACCTTGAAGAATTGAGCCATCTTTTTGACATATTCGTACTCAAACTGACGCTTGGCACGCTCCTCTTCTTTTTCTAAAAAGATAAAGTGTAAAATCATAATAAGAAAAAAGGGTGTTTATGTTTGACCTTCAATACCCATCAGGGTTAGAGTTGAACGAATCTTTTCAATTTTTCTGATCTTCCAAGTAATTGTCTCTCTAAGTTTTTCAACAGTATCAGACTCGATCTTGGCCAAAATATCATATGCACCAAAAGTTCCATGAACTTCTTTGACACCTTCTAGGCCCTTTAGTTGAGTAATAATTGCCTCTTCTGAACCTAGTTCACAGTTGATTAACACATAAGCTGTTGCCATGACTCCAGTACAAATTTCGACTATATCAATAAACCGATTAGATTCATGCTTGAGAAATCTTTAGAATTTCATCCCAGATTGGTTTTGGAACAGGCATTACAGATAATCTTGAGATTCGAATTAGTTCCCAGTCTTTGAATTTTTTATTCTGTTTCATTTCATCAAGAGTTACTGGACGTTTTAGTGCTTTTTTGTATTTTACATCAACTACGATGAATCGCTCAACGTCTTCTTTTGGATTGGAATATGGTTTTGATGTAACTTGCATAATTCCAACTGCTTGTCTTTCGTCACCAGTATGGTAAAACAACACAAGATCTCCGGGTTTCATCTCTCTCATGTGTTTGAGTGCTAGATTGTTGTGTACTCCATCCCAAACTGTTGTCTTGTCTTTTTTTAGTTGCTCAAAGTTGTAACCTCTAGGTCCACTAGGTTCTTGTTTTGCCAACCAATAGTTTGCCATTTCAAATTTCGTAGAATCAAAGGATGTTTTATGGTTTATGAAATGTTCCCCGGTTCTGACTCGCACAAGCTCATTGGTATTTTAGCCATAACCTCCTTGGGTTCTGAAACCGGGGCTGCCCATAATGTAGCACGCCTGGGTGAATTAGAAATCATTGGTATCATTACGATCGACATCATCCTAATCCGTCTGCGTGCCTGCTCTTGGGCGATTAATTATAGAGCCTATCCTACTAAAAACCATTGATGGAGATCAAAAACCAGACACTGTTTTTCATTGGAATTATCGTTTTGATTTTAGGGATTTTGATCATAATTTTTGATTATCCACAGATTCAGTATCTGGAAAATTCTGGTGAATCTGAAATAAATTTTCTAAAAGACATGGAGAGCTTTTCAATTTACCAAAGATTGCAAATTGAAATTACTGTTGGGGCAGGATTGTTTGTTGGAGGAATTGGATTGCTAGTTGTTTCTTTTCTAAAGAGATTTGAGAATAGACTCAGATAGAGATATTTCAAAACCAACTACGGGTACACGGATTTTATAATTTTCAATGATTTTAGAATTAATTTCTCCAATGACACCAACTGGTTTTCCGTTAATTATCACATCTGCACAATGTCCTTTTTCAAATGTTGGATGTTGAGTGGTTTTAGTTTGAATCTCTAAATCAAAACCAGTTTTGAGAGCTGATTGCAAGACAGATTTGATTTCAGTAAAGTTTGCGTCCTGGTGTGCACTAATTCCTGATAGATTAATGGTTTCAGAAATTGGATTGCCTGCAGAAAATACAGTTCCAGTCTCAAATAATTTCTGAGGATATGATTCGTGAATGTTCTTTGAGAGATTCTCTAGTAATCCAGGCAAAATTGAATCACGTAAGATTGTGTGCTCTTGACTTTTTGAATCAAGTACAGAGATGATTGTTTTAGGTTCTCTATTTGCCATTTCATAAAGAACTCTTTTGCTAGTCAAGCTAGAGTTGAGTGCTTCGAGATATCCTAATCCAATCATTGTTTGATTAAGTGACTTTAGTTCTAGGGAGACAGGGTTTGTTTGTCCAAGTGTTTGTGATGGAGAAAGTGTTGGTTCTAGATTTTGAATTCCATATCCTAGTGCAACTTCTTCTACCAAGTCCATTGGACCAAAGATATCAAAACGATATGCAGGAATTGTACAGACAATATTCTTGCCTTTGGATACAGCATCTAGCCTCGATTTTTTCAAAGATGAGATGATTTTTGGAGTCTTAAGATCCAGTCCAAGTGTTTGATTGATTAGTGATGGACTGACAGTCATCTTTCTTTCAGCAAGTTTTGGAGTAGTGTTTTTTGCACCAGAGATTGTTACAGTCTCCAAAGAGAATCCTGCACTTTGCAAAATTGTTGCAACAACAGATAACATGTCTTCAGCATCATCTTTGTTTATTCCAGTTACTTCAACAAATAGATTCTTTGTCTTTGTAGTTACTGTAGTTACAGCAGCATTGATTATTGGTGGAAAGGATACAGTGTTTTGATTTGCATCAATAATTACTGGCATCTTTGAGAAATTTGTAAGCAAGCTGCCATAGTCTTTTCCAACTTCTGTAGTATCTAGTATTTCAGTAATGGATAGTTCTTTCTCAGAGTTTAGTGGAATGAACTTGTGTTTTCTATCAGTAGTGGTGTATACTAGAGGGAATTGAATTTTATCTAAATCATGAATTCCAATTGAGGATTTTTTTCTCTTTCTTCCAATACCAAAGTGAAGGTCCTCTTGCATTGCCATGAGTTGCTTGATTGTTTTATCATCAATTTTGCCGTTTTTTGCAACAATTCCAGTCACAAATGGTCTTACTTTGACAACATCTGGCTTTACAGATACAGAGTATTGTTTTGATTTTTTGATTTTTAGTTTGATTGCACCAGTCTTGATTCCCAATAGTCCTTGCATGCCAAGTGCAATTCCAAAGTCAGTAGAATAGTCAGGTCTGTTTGGACTGTACTCTATTCTGACAAGATCCTTGTCTTCAGATTCAATGTCTAATCCCAGAAAAGGCAAAAAATCTGCAATCTGTTTTTTCGAAGCCTTTCCAATTAGTTTCTGAAGACTAGAATAGGATAACTCTACTACTGGCATTTTGTTGCACTCCTCAACCAACTCAGATTATTGTTGTAAAATTCTCTAACATCATCTAGACCATACTTTAGCATGGCAATTCTCTCAATTCCTCCACCCCATGCCAAGACAGGCTTTGTGATTCCTAGTGGCTTTGTTACTTCAGGTCTGAATATTCCCATTCCAAATAGCTCAACCCATTTTCCTAGTCTTTCATTGTACACCATAGTTTGAAGTGATGGTTCAGTGTATGGGAAGAATGTTGGCCAGAACTTTATCTTTGTAATTCCAATTCTCTTGTAAAATTCTCGCTGAATTCCCATCAAGTTTCTCAAGTTAGCATCCTTTCCAACAACTACACCTTCAATTTGATTAAACTCTACAAGATGCTTGTAGCTTACTTTTTCATTTCTAAATACACGGCCCAAAGAGAATACTCGAGCCTCATCAGGTTTTGTTTCAGCAAGATGTTTGATTGTAACACATGTGGTGTGAGTACGCAATACAATCTTTCGTGCTTCGTTAATGTCCCATTGGTATCTCCAATTTTTTTTGTGAGAGTCTGAAACTTTGCGTATTTGATCAGGTGTTGCAATCTTTTTTGCAGATATTCCATCAAGATAAAATGTATCTTGTAGTTCTCTTGCAGGATGGTCTTGTGGAGTAAATAATGCATCAAAGTTCCAAAAGCTTGATTGTGTCATGTTTCCATAAATTTCAGAAAATCCCAAAGTGACAAAGATTTCTCGAATTTCATCAATAGTATCTTTTAGTGGATGAGTCCTTGCAACAAAGACTTCAGGTACCTTTGCCTCCACATCAATGCCTCCAGAGGATGCATCAAGATTGATTGATTTTGCTGAATCAGTTAGAGAGATTTGTTTTGTCTTTACAACTTCTTCTACAACAAAGTCTGGACGTTTGAGCAATCCAGCCAAGTCGTCTGAATCTAGTTCATCGGCTGATAGTTTAGAGTCTCCAATTTGTTTGAGAGACTTTTCTCCAGGTAAAACATCGGGAGGATTCTTTAGAGTGATTGTATCTCCTGCAGCATCTACCCAGTTGTTTTTTCTTGCCAGTCCCATGGCAGGCCCAAACACTGGACCCAGTTCCTTTTGTAAATCAGATAATTTTGATTTGGTCTTTAGTAAATCCAAGAATCTTCTTTCAGGTAATCCCTTCTCAAGTGACTCTTTTCCGTTCTTGCCCAAAGTAATGATACTTGATTTTGATTCATCAACATTTGCAAGTTCTTTTAGTTTGAGCCATTCAATTCCGCGTCGGATTTGATCAGGGGAAAGTTTTGTAGATTTTTCAAGATTTTCAGGAGTTTGCTTTGGGTTGTCTTTTAGTGATGTGATAATTTTTTTTTCAATATCATGGAAGACCTGTGACAACACCAAAACTTCGAAAAAGACTTTTTAAACCTTAACCTAAGTCAATTTGAATGTCAGCTGACGATTTTGTTGTGACTCCTTGGCACGTAGAAGGAGATATCGATTATGACAAGTTAATCAAGCAATTTGGCACTCAAAAGATTTCTCCAGAACTGCTAGCACGAATCCAAAAAATTACTGGAGAGGATCATTTCATGCTCAGACGTGGAATCTTTTTCTCTCACAGAGAGATGAACAGAATTTTAGATGATTATGAGAAAGGCAACAAGTTCTTCCTATACACAGGACGAGGTCCATCAGGCCACACCCACATTGGCCACCTGGTTCCATGGGTCTTTGCAAAATGGCTCCAAGAAAAATTTGATGTAAACATGTATTTTCAATTAACAGATGATGAGAAATTTTTCTCAAAACCAAATCTAACTTTGGAGGAGACAAAAAACTTTGCATATGAAAATGCTCTTGACTTTATTGCACTAGGTTTCAAACCAGAAAAAACAAAGATCATCATCAACACAAGAAACATCCAAACGCTTTATCCAATTGCAGCTCAAGTTGCAAAGAAGATCAATTTCTCAAATACTAAAGCAACATTTGGATTTACAAATGAAACCAACCTCGGAATGATATTTTACACATCACTCCAGTCTGCTCCATGTTTCATAGAAGACAAGCCAGTGCTGATTCCACTAGGAGTTGACCAAGACCCTCACTTTAGACTAACAAGAGACATTGCACCAAAGATTGGAAAAGAAAAACCTGCATTAATCCACAACATAATGATTCCTGCACTAGAAGGACCTGGAGGAAAGATGTCAGCATCTGATGAAAACGGTACAGTCTACACGACAGATGCGCCAAATGTTGTAAAGAAAAAGATCAACAAGTATGCATTTTCTGGAGGACAGCCAGACTTGGAACAACACAGAAAGCTTGGAGGAAATCCAGACATTGATGTGTCATACCAGTATCTCAGAATATTCTTTGAGCCAGATGACAACAAGCTAAAATCAATCTATGAAGATTACAAGTCTGGAAAATTACTTTCTGGAGAACTAAAGGCAATTCTAATTGAAAAGATGAACGAGTTCCTAGCAGTACATCAAGAGAATAGAGAAAAAGCTAAAGACAAGATAGACGAATTTCTTTTTGAAAACAAATGAACATAACAGTTACCTGTGAGGACAAGTACGAGGCTCAGAAACTAGCCAGTCTAATTTTCATCAAGGACGGAAATGAGACTTTTATCACAGGAATTCTCAATGTGATAAAAAACGAGCTAGTTGTATCACTCAAGGACAAATCAGCTCACAGTATTTTGCTTGAAGACGAATCTAATGTAGAAAAGTTTGCAGATTTTGCACAATCAATAATTGACAAAGAACACAAAATCATCTCAACGAAGGTTGTCGGAAACCAAGTAGAGATTGTTAAAGGTTGAATCTATGCACCAAATGCAGTCCAGAGTGCGATTACTCCAACTACTGCGATTAGAGAAAGACCTAATGCCTTAAAGTCGCCATTCATGATATAATTTCTAAATTATTATAATTAAAGTGTTAATACATTCTCAAGGATGATTTTAGATCATCGTGGGAAGAACTTACTTTTTTTGCGTTTAGGTCTTGAACTTTGTTCTTTTGGTTTTGCAATTGGTTGTCTGATCTCATTGCAATTCAAGCACAATACCTTGAGTTCTTCTCTTGCCAAGTCAGGATCTGAGATGTATTTTCCCCAAGACGAAGCAGAACCACCACGTCCAATTTCATCAAAAGAAGAGTCATCAGAAATGGGGCTAAATCCCAAGGCTCTTTCATCTTTGAATCCACAACTAGAACATGCTTTACCTCCCAAGATTTCAAATAATTTTTCTTTTATTGTTGCATAGAATTTATCTGAACCATTACTGAAAAAGCTCTCTCGTTTTTTGGAGAGTTTATCATTTCTTAGTTTTCGAGGTTTATCTCTACCTGATTCTCTTCTGTTGTCTCTGCTAGATTCTCTTCTGTCTCTAGAGTATCTGTCATCACGGCGAGACTCTCTTCTGTCATCTCGTCTTGATTCTCTGCGGTCATCTCTGCGAGATTCCCTTCTGTCATCTCTGGAAAATTTCTCATATTCATTGTCTTGAGGTTTGTTTTGTTTGAAACAATCACTACAGTAAACAGGTCTGTCAGTTTTTGGAACAAATGGAATCTCACATTCAGTTCCGCAATCAGCACAAGTTACAAATGCAGATTCTTTTCTTTTTCTAGAGAATCTGTCGTCTCTGCGAGACTCTCTTCTGTCATCACGATAAGATTCTCTTCTGTCATTTCGAGAATATCTGTCATCACCCAAATTTTCGTGTCTGCTTTCTCTAAAACAATCATCACAGTAAACTGGTTTGTTACTTCTTGGAACAAATGGAACTTGACATTCATCTCCGCAATCAGCACAAGTTACAGTTGCAGATTCTCTTCTTCCTCCAGAGTATCTGTCATCTCTAGAGTCTCGTCTGTCATTTCTGGAATTTCTAAAAGAGCGACGTGTATCATCTCTTCTGCGTCCTCCGCCAGACTTTTTCTTATCAGAGTACTTTGATCTGTAAAGTTCCATGGATGATTATGAGAAATTTATTGGATATAGATACTTAGAGGTCTGATTTGTGCCTAGAAGAAAAAAACCACATCAAACTAGAGACTTGTCCATCTCAGTAGACATTATCTCTTGAACTTTGAGAAAATACAATCTTGTTGAATATGGCATGTCATCCAAATTATTGTCAACTGCAATCATGAAATATCTAACTGCACGTTTTGAGATATCTAGATTAAATTTCATTAATAGTATTGGGTCTTGATGAACTTTGATCTTGTCTTGGAGCCAAGGTGGTGCCATCTCTATTGTCTCTTTGATAATTTTATCATACCAGTATGACAAGTTTTGAGGATGCAGTCCTTGCTTTAGATTAGCAACGTCTGTGTCTATCTTATTCATCATGTGTTTGATGATTGCCATTAGCCTCAATCTTGGAATTTTGTTTTATTGCAATTACTCAAAGTTGTGCAAGCTACTTGTCAACTGATAACAAGTTTCCCTCTGAATCAATTTCAGAGTTTTTGATTCTAGTAGTAGATATTCGAGAACCGTCTTTTGCCAAATGCATTGGAACTGTTATGACTTCTACTGGGGAGAGATTCTTTTTTGCCCTCAAGTCATTTAGCACATCTCCCTGACTGCTTGTCTCATCACTTACAACTAGTGCTTGTACTTCTGGTTCTAGGACAGCAGGACCAAAGTCATTATCGAGTTTACTGATTTGAAATGAAGATTTTGGAAATTCCTTAAAGATTGTCTCAGTTAGATTTGCAAGGCGTTTCTCATAGTTGTTTGAAAGTGTCTTTCCGCGTTTTTTTGCAAACTCGTCACTAGTCAATCCAATGATTACTTTATCTGAAATCTCAAATGCACTTGAGAGCAATGTAATGTGTCCTCTGTGAATAATATCAAATGTCCCACCCATTGCAACTAGAGAGAATTGAGACATGTCAGTTATTGTGTCTCTTTGAAAATAAACTTACTATTGGATATGGAGCAGGGCAAATGGACCGCGCTCTGCTATTGGAATATTGTTCCTATCCCAGACAAATGTCTCAAGGAAGTAGAGTCCACTCTTTTGTGGCATCCAGTCTATTGCAGGATACTGATTACCTGTTCCAATAAAGCGTCCGTCATCTTTTCCAATGTACTCTACTGCTCCGGTTGTAGATTCTTTGACTTGGATATAGTATGTGTATGGGGTTTCGTTTGTACTTTGGTCTGCAGCAAATTGTATCCAGAGTTTACTTTGCACATTTACAATGGTACCAACTGGAATTTCAGATAGTTGCTTTCCTTCTGAATCTCTTACATAGACACTAGAGATTGAAACTAGTTTAGACAAGGATTGAGGTTCAGGAATTTCTACATCAATGAAATTAGAAGAGAATACATCAGATTCTGCAAACAACAAGAATCCTACTGCCCTTGCATCAATTTCCCTATTGACATTAAATGAAACCTCACTGTCAAGTTCCACATCATCAAGTTCCAGAGTTATCACTTCAAGAATTCTAGGAGGCTCAAATGCATCATACAATGCCATGTAGACATTGGTGTTAGAGCTTGGAGCCCCACCGTTTTCTATTACTCCCTTAAAGTTAAGACGATTATCAACTGTAATTTCACTAGAATAAACTGTCAGGCCTTTTTCTTTTGCAGAAGACGAATCAAATCCAAGCAAAGAGATTGATGCATCAGTTATGTCAGGGTTTGGGGTTTGGGATTTGATAGAAAATGTAGACTCGCCGTTTGGTGGAATTACCTCAAGTGTTGACCTTTCTGAGACAACCTCCAGAGGATTAGGATCAAAGTCATCAAAGAAATTCACTTGAATCATGACATTTGTAACAGAGGATAGAGAGTTGTTGTTTTTCACAGTACCAACTACAACGGTATAACCATCAGAATCCTGATAGACATACGGAGCCTCACTGGTTATGGATACGGCAAGAGTTGGAGCAGTATCAGAATACTCTTGAGCAAATGATTGTGAAAATGGAATTAGTAGAAATACCAAAAATGCAGCAAGGGCAAATTTTAACATCAAAATTTCTTGGATTTGGAGATTAATTTTCTACGACATAACATATAGTGAACAAGAAAGGTAACATCGTTTAACCTAGTTTACACTAGAGAAATGAAATAATAAAAAGAGATGTAAGTTTAGTTTCTCTTTGCGGTAATTGCTAACCAGTAAATTAATCCTGGAGCTAAACCAACAATTAGCGGAATGAATACCGGCCATCCGTCTACTGCGCTTGCCATGAGAAAAAACGGAAACTTGTCCTATTTAAATCCATTTAGCAGTTCGATATTCAGCATGGATCGCGTATAAAAGCAAAGAGTGGACCGGACGGAATTTGAATCCGTGACCCCCCGCGTGCAAGGCGGGTATACTACCAGGCTATACTACCGGCCCACACGAGACTTGGTTTATCTGCAGATTTTAATTGTTGTCTTCTTGGCAAGGATTTTATTTGAAAGTAAGAACGACTACTCATGGTACTTTTAGAATCCCAAGTCAAACTAAAGACTGGAGATACAGCACCAGACTTTGATCTTTTAGGAATTGATGACAAGAAACATGCACTAGGCGACTACAAGGATTACAAGGGATATCTCGTAATCTTCATGTGCAATCACTGTCCTTACGTCAAAGCCAAGGTTGATGCACTAAACGAATTGTATGAAAAATGTGGCAGCGATGTTGCCATGATTGCAATTAACAGCAATGACTCTACTGATTATCCTGAAGACAGTTTTGATGCAATGAAAGAGACTGCAAAAGAGAAGGGATTCAAATTTGATTATCTAGTTGATGAGACACAAGAGATTGCCAAAAAGTATGGCGCAATGTGTACTCCAGACCCATACTTGTTTGATGGCCAAAAACAGCTAGTATTTCATGGAAGAATTGACAATGCCATGAAGCCTGATGATACTGCAACTGAGAAGACAATGATCAACAATATCGATAAACTAGTAACAGGTCAAAAAATCGAAAAAGACTTTGACCCATCTATTGGCTGTTCTATCAAGTGGAAAGAAAATTAGACTTAAATGAGTCTGACCTAGAGATTTGTTCGTGGGCTCGTAGCTCAGCTTGGCTGGAGCGTTCGACTGATAATCGAAAGGTCATGAGTTCGAATCTCATCGGGCCCATTACTTTTGATTCTGATATACTGTTTGAGACCACTGGATAATTTCATCTAGTTTGTCTGTTACAAGGTCTGACTCTGCTTTTTTGAAAGTATTTCCGCAAAGGACTAGTTTCATCCGTTTTCCAGATTTTGATTTTATTGGATTAATGGAATCAGCAAAGAAATTCAGACCCTCATCGGTTTCAGAAAAAACAACTACAATCAAGACTCCAGGTTTTTGCTTCCATACTTTACCAATCAGTTTCTGAAAATCAAGATCAAAGAGCACATCGATAGCTGATGACATGTCCCCAAGATGAGAGACCCTCCATCCATCTGAATGAAATGCAGCAGAAGCTGCTTCGGCAATCAAACTACTTTGAAAGTCAGCTGAAATCACAATCACATTTTTTTTAGATTCAGAAACTATAGGAATCTGGTCTAGTATCTGAAGGGATTTTGAGATAATAGTCCTCAGTAGGTTTTTCTCAGCAGTACCAATCTTTCCCTCATCAAAGAGATTCTTTATCGAATCTATTGCAGGCAAAATTACCTCAATTATCAAGCGATTAACAGTGGCTCCAGAATGCAGAGAATTTCGAATCAGAGAATAGACCTGGTCCTCGTTTCCCTTTATCAGGTAATCAAGAAACTTGGGGGCCACTTTGAAATAATCATCAGGAAAATGAAATGATTCTTGTCCTGGTTCTAAAAACCAAAGTGTAATGTTTCCGATATTTTTTTGACGAACCAGTCCTTCAGCTGCAAAAACTTTGAGATACTTTGTCATGGTGATGCGGTTTACTTTCATTTGCTCTGAAATCTCCACACCAGACATTCCGGATTCAGAATCCTTCAAAACTGAAATTAGTTTTTCGCGAATCTCTTCTTCAGAATATCCTTTTCCCATTATTGCTCTTGGAGTATGGTATTGTATAAAGACTAATTTTCACTGACTTACATGACCTGTTTTTTAAAATAAAATCTTATATAGAAGGTACCTTAAAGTACGGTAAGGGAAAAGTAAATTGCCAAAAGCCGGATTCAAATCAATCACCGTTTCAGAAACTGTCTACGATAAATTCCAAGAAGTTTATCAAAAGAGTAAAGACGACCTAGCAATGAAAGGTGTCAACAGTTTCTCAGGTTATGTTACTTACATGTTAGAGGAGATGATGCAAAAGGACAAGACCTTTGCAAGATATGCTCCAAAGATTGAAAAGATTTCAGTTGATGATGATAGAATTATTCTAAAGGACAATATCAAAAACAGAATTGCCGAAGTTGCAGTTCAGAAAGGAGAGTTGTACTGTCAGCTCTGTGATGAGAAAGATTGTGTCCATGTTGGTTATGTCTGGTCCATACCAGAAGTCTATGAAGTTCTAAACGCTAGAGGAATTAGACAAAAATAGTTGTGTATGGAGGAGGTGGGATTTGAACCCACGAACTCCTGAGAGACAGGATCACCCATTATTTGATCTTAAGTCCTGCATGTCCAAAAGCACAAAGTGTACTTACTTTGGCCAGGCTTGATTACTCCTCCAAAATGGTAAAAATCTGTGTGAAATTTAACAGTTTACAGATTTTGCAGCGATAATGAAGAATTATAAGGATTTTCTACAGGGTGAGTTTGTGCTTCGATAGCTCAGCCTGGTAGAGCGTTACCTTGGTAAGGTAAAGGTCGCGGGTTCGGATCCCGTTCGAAGCTTTTTTCAATTTTCAAGATATCTCAAAAAACGGATTTTTGGCAAATTTACGAAGTTTGTATTTAACCTCTTACTCAACTAGGAAAAACCTAGTCCGAGATCAATTTTTTTTATCTTCTGAACTGTTAAAAAATTCTGCAATACTAACTATTGAAACAAGTATACTCCCAAGTGTCAACTGTCACTCCAAAACCCTTTGTAAAGTGGGCCGGTGGAAAACGTCAGCTAATTCCAATTCTAAATGAGAATTTGCCAAAGACATTTGGGACATATTATGAGCCATTTATCGGAGGAGGTGCTTTGCTCTTCCATATACTCACTGAGAGAAATAACCAAAAATGTAGTATCTCTGATTTGAACTCTGATCTGGTTTTAGCTTATACCACTATTCGAAACAGAATTGATGACCTAATCTCATCTCTCAAAAATCACGAAAAAAATTATCACAAAGATTCAAAATCATACTATTACTCTGTTAGAGAATCAAACCCAAGAAGCGAGATTGAGAAAACCTCAAGATTGCTCTTTTTGAACAGGACCTGTTTTAACGGATTGTACCGTGTCAACAGTAAAGGAAAATTCAATGTCCCACTGGGACGTTACACAAATCCCAATATCGTAAATGAGGAGAACCTCCGCTCTGTCAGTGCCATATTACAATCAAGCAAAGTCTCAATCAAATGTAGAGATTTCGGGGCAGTATTACGAGATGCCAAAAAAGGAGACCTCGTATATTTTGACCCACCATACCAACCAGTCAGCGATACTGCCAACTTTACAAGTTACACAAACAAGGACTTTACAGACAAGGACCTTGAGAGACTAGCAGACCTGTGTAACAAACTAGATTCTAAGGGATGCAAAGTGTTATTATCAAATTCTGATTCAAAACAAGTTTCAGATATGTTCTCAGGAAAATCCTGGAAAGTAAACAAGGTTCAAGCAAACCGTTCTATCAATTCCAATTCAAAAAAGAGAACAGGTCACTTTGAATTACTAATCAAAAATTATTAGATTATTTTTTTCAAAAAAATTTCTAGAGTTAACACTAGTTGTAGATAATAAAATGAAAAGGAAAAGGTTGGGTTTTTAGTCCCACTTTGACCAAGCGGCCATCCATCTGTAAGTCCATGTATTCAATTTACAACCTAACGCTGCAAATGTACATCCCAAAACTGCACCTGCACCTGCACCGAGAGCAACTGGGCTGTTATAGAACTTACCTACTTGGGGTTCTATCGGTGTCATGTATGGTGGCAATGTTGGTCTTGGATACTTGAATGCCGTTTCTAGTGGGTCTGCTACTGTTATCAGGTTTACCATGTTGAACAATGGTAATGACATTCCTACCAGTACACCGCCGAACAGTATCAAGGAGTGCTTGTTCTTCTTTGTTGCCCAGTAGACTAAGTCCAACAGCATTGCTGATGGTAACCAAACTGGTGTTACAATGAAGTCATATGGATAACCTAGTGAGAACCAGGCTGCCTTTGCAATCCATGTGTAAACTGTCATAATCAGAGCGTAGTACGTTGCTGTGCCTGGAACGCCTGTAAATGTTAGGTAATATGTTGCACCTACAATAAGCATCAACGTTTGCGATATTGAGAATACCGTGTACGAAGTCCAAGCCCAGTCAGTGTAGAAGATGTAGTCTCCTGCATTAATTGTTAACAGTGTAGAGTTAACTGCAACCACTACTATGAACAAGTAGTGTGTACATCGTCTTAACCAGACCATATCAAGTTGAAGAAACGGTCAGTATATAAAATTTTAGAGTGTGATGGAGATCGTCGCTTTATTCGGCAAATACACACAGGTATTTGTCAAAAATTAAAATGAAAAAGAAGTGTTCTGAAGGATTTACCTTCTGATTACCAACCGACGAATAATGATACAAATAGCACAAATGCTACTGTTCCAGCTATACTGGCACCTACGATACCATTACTATTCTTGTTGGAGCCTTCTTCCATGACTTTAACACAGAAGATGTAACCGATTGCCTCAATGATTGCAAGTACGATGAATGCAAAGTGGCCACTTGCTGTTGGATATGCCCATGGATAATAGAAGTATCCTGCTGCAGTACCAGCAAAAGTAGCAATTAATGCTGCCCAATATGATGCTGTGATCATACCAGTCATATTTTCAACGCGTCGTCCAATCATTCGTTCTACGTCAGCACTGGATGATCCACCGCCACCGCCTGAACCGAATCCTTTTGGAAGAGTCATTCTGGAATTATTCTAATTCAGAATCCTTTTAAGTCTTTCTTAAACTGCTGAAGAGGGTACGATCTACGTCTTTTTTAAAAATATAAAATAAGAAAAAATTGTGCGATTGCACATTTTGTCTATGGAATTGATCTACTGTACAATTTGCCTTCTAAGGCCATCTTGTACATCTCTGCGACATATGGGTTCTCACCTGGAGTCTCAGCACCTAGTTCTACGAGTCTAGCATATACTCTGACTACGTATGCAAGTGCACCCATGAATGCTACTACAACACCCATGTTAAACATCCAATGGTTTGGAACTGCAAAGATTTCCTCTACAAACCAGAAGTGCCACATCTCATTGACTCCAATTGTAAACATAGTTGCTAAGTAACCAAGAATGGTCATTTTCAAACCTGTGTTCATTGAATTATTTGGACCTCTGAGAACTGGAACTTTTCTATCATAGATTGCTGCTGAACCCCATCCGAGTGGAAGTGCTACAAAGTGGGAATATAACCACCAGTGAGCTGGAGTAAATGCACTATCTCTGATAGATGTCTGATGTAGAGAACCATCAACGAAGTTATCTACTTCGACTGATGCTGCGGTAGATCCCATAGCAATAACGATGAGCCAGATTTTCTTAAGTCTCTGAATCTCAACTTCTTTTGGGATTAATGCGGGCATCTGTGCCATGGTAATCATGGTGTATATTGAGAATATAAAGTAAGAGATTGAAATCAGGTTGTTTTTCTTCCAATTTCTAACTATTTTTCAAATGATTTGTGAAATTATTTCATTTTCTATTTTTTTCATTGTAAGAATAATAACTGTTTTTTGTTATTTTCAATGTTTAACATCGATGATTAACATCACTATTAGTATCGATCCTCGCAATGAAGGTAAAACATATAACGACGTGTATTATCTTTCACAATATTAGGGATAACTATGGTCGAAAAAAAGATTTTCGTATTCGGACTAGCTGTCGTACTTGCACTAGGAACTTTAGGTTTCAACTGGGTTGAGTCTATTCTTCCAACTGCAGATGCACACGGTGTCCAAGCACAACTCCAGAGTCGTTTCGTCAGAATTGAAGACGAGACCTTTAACAGACAATCCCTGCAAACTGGCGAGACCTTGGTACTTCAAGGAACATTAGTCAGTCTTGTAGAAAGAGACCTTAGAGGATGGATATCCATTTTCTCAGAGTCAACTAACGCAGGTAACAGATGGGAGATGCTCTCAAGAGATCCACCAGGAAACGTCTTTGACATTCCAGGAAACTCTGTTGTAGATTATCAACTATCTGCAAAAGCACTTGAAGCAGGTGTATACCACGTACACACCCAACTCAATGTAGCCCAAGTTGGTCCAGGACTCGGTCCAGGTCAAACAGTTGTCGTTGAAGGAGAACCAATTATCAAACCAATCCCATATACCAACATTGCATATCAGTCAATTATGATTGGTGTTGGATATGTCATTACGTTTGCAACACGACCCTGGCAAGTAATCTAAACCACCCCAACCTTTTCCTTTTCATTTTAAACACTCTACGATTAACGTAAGTCAGAAACCAAGTCTTATCTGCAATAACAAAGCAAGTAAAACATATGCTAAATTTCAAAATTAAAAAACTTGATATTTTTCAGAGTTACTTTTTTGGCGAAGTCGAATTCAGAGAAGACCCATACAAAGTAAACATCCAAAATCAAAGAAGAGGCAAAGTCCTCAAATTACCTTTTGAGATAAATCCAAAAAGAGAAAATGTCTTGGTGAGATTTTCAGGACCTGGAGAATTGTTTGTAGAGGATTACCTCCCATACAAAGGAGAATCAGAGTGGTTAGAGGTAGATTCAGACGAAATTACATACTATATTGCAGACCACCAAGACCAACTAGACACAATTGAGATTGTGTACGACTAAGAGAAAGGACTTTAAGGAATCTGACTAGAATTATCCTATCATGAAGTGGCCAGGTGCAACAGACCCATACAAGAGAAACAAGACAATCAGATTTCTCATAATAAGTGCAGGTATTGGTGCAGCAGCAGTATTAATGACCACCATGATAGTGAATCCAGCAATTGGCAATCAACCACATAATGCTTGTATTGACGATTTGGACACTCCTTGGAAAATATCATTTACATTTGAAATGGTCAAGGATGGTTTGAAAGCTGAAGTTCAGCCAAATATTGGAATCACAGAAGAGTGTCAAAGGGCAATATACACACTATCTAATGACGGTACAGTATATGCAGAATGGACAGAAAATCCCAATTTTGAGATAGGGCATTTCCTCTACATTTCAGGTTTTCAGATTAGAGATATGGAAGAGTCAAAAACTGAGATTTTTGTAAATGACAAACCATCAGAGCATGGCCTCAAAACCCCAATACAAGATGGGTATCACTACAAGGCAGTATTCATATCAAAGGGATATGACGAATCAAAGGACAGAGACTTCCTACCAGACAATTAGACAATTGCAGACTTTGTAAAAATTAAGAATATTTTCTAAAACGATTTGTACATAGATTTCTCTAGGGAATTAAAAATAATGAAAATGAAAAAGGTAGTAATTCTACCAGTATTTTCCGTTGTCTGGAATAAGACCGATACCTTCTCTTTCAAAGTGTCTGTCCAATTCGTCGACCCATCTCTCACGGTTGTCTTTGTATGCCCATCCGTGAACACGTAACCAGAATGAGATAATTCCAAGAAGGAATACAGTGAACATCATGGTTCCGAAGATGTAAATCATTACATCATAGAATAATGGATCATAGTTTGGTCCTAGTTGTCCTGTTAGTGATGACAGGATGCTTAGGAAAGTTCCTACGATAGGAGTCATGTATATTTTGGCTCAATTTCTGCGATATATACATTTCTTTTATTATCATAAAGTACGAGATCAGTATTCACTAAGGCTTGATAATAAAATAAGAGAAAAGTGAGGTATTTTATCCTCTACCCATTGCTGCGTATTTGCCAGATCTTCCTCTAATTAAGAAGGCTCCTGCAATACCACCAAAGACTGCACCTGCAATAACTGCTGCACCAACGACACCACTAGCATCAAGATATGGAGTTCCTGAACCAGAAGATGGGTTTGCTTCAGCAGCTTCGATTCTTCTTCTTTGAATCTCAAGTGCCTCTTCTAATGTGTATGATCCGGTTTCTCCTGCATCACCAACGTTACCCATGTACTGGGCAAATGCAACAGAAGCTGCACCGATGGCACCGAAGAAAAATACAGATAGCATGGTTGCTGTTAAGAGTACTTTTGTATTCATACCGTTTACCTAATCGTTTGGACGAACAGTACTTATTTAAAACTTTATTCTGAGCCTCAAATTTCGAATAATGTACGAGATCAGTATAAGTAACGTTTAATTCTCTACTCAAGTGAGCCAAATTATGGGACGAATGCACACACACAGACACGGAAAGTCACATTCCATTAGACCAGCTACACTACGTGCACCTTCATGGATCACACAAAGTCCTGCAGAAATTGAAGAATTGGTAATAAAATACTCCAAAGACGGACTAACTCCTAGTCAAATTGGAATTAAACTTAGAGACCAACATTCAATCCCACTAATCAAGCCAATTACAAAAAAGACAATTGGTGAGATTTTAGAAGAAAATGATTTGAAAGCAGAGATGCCAGAAGACTTGGAAAACATTGTCAAAAAGGCAGTAGGTCTTCAAAGACATCTCAAAGAAAACAAGGGAGACAGAAGAAATGTCAGATCTTTGGAATTAATCGAAGCCAAAGTTCACAGACTATCAGTCTATTACAAAAAGATCGGCAGAATCCCAGCAACTTGGAAATATAAATCAGTAGTAGCTCAATTAGAGTAATGACAAAATCACTTGATGAGTCACTTTCGTTTTTCAAAGATAAAGTTACAGATTGCATAAGATCTAAAAAATCAATTTTTGTTACAACCCACATTGATTGTGACGGGTTGACATCTGGAAGTATCATTACCAAAGCTCTGATAAGAGCTGGGGCAAATTGTACTGTTAGGACATCAAAAGAATTTAGCAAAAATGTTGTAGACTCTTTCAAAACAGATTCTAGAGATTTTCACATAGTTACTGATCTTGGAGGAGGTTTTGGAAAGGACCTCAATGAGACACTTGGAGATAACTGGATTGTCTTGGATCATCACCAAATCCCAGATGAGGAGATAGAGAATCCAAATGTGATTAATGCATGGAAGTATGGAATCGATGGAGGCCTTGAAATTTGTGCCGGCGGAATGGCATATCTAGCATCCATGGCACTTGATGAGAAAAACTCTGACTTGTCATCAATTGCAGTAGTATCTGCTCTTGGAGACAGACAGGACCAAGGAGAAAGAAAGTCATTTACTGGAAAGAATTTTGAAATCGCAAACACTGCAAAAGAACAAGGACTAGTTGAGATTGACTTGGACCTATTATTGGTTGGAAGAGAGACAAGACCACTTCCAGATGCCTTGGCATTTACATCCCAGCCATTTATTGAGGGACTTACCTGGAACAGAGATGCCTGCCTTTCACTACTAAATTCATCAGGAATCCAGCTTAAAGACGAGGGCAGATGGAGGGTTCCAGCAGAGCTAGACGAGGAAGAAAAAAGACAGGTAATCGAGTCAATCACCAAATTTACAGCTGGCAAAAATGCCACAGAGATAATGTCTGAATTAATCGGATACACTTACACATTTCCTAGAGAAGACAAGAGGAGTTTCTTGAGGGATGGTAGAGAGTTTTCAACTATGCTAAACTCTTGTGGAAGAATAAACCGCTCCGGAGTCGGAATGGCAATCTGCATGGGAGACAGAAACAAGATTCTAAGAGAAGGGGAGACAATCCTGACAGACTATAGAAAGATGATCAGAGAATACATGAACATTCTATCAAATGAGAGATGGAGGATTTCTGAAAGTGAGACATGTGTTATGGTAAATGGAGAAGACATTGTCCCTGAAACAATGACTGGAACCATCTCATCACTAATTGCAGGCTCTCCAAAGAATTCTGGTAAAATTGTAATTCTCAGAACAAAGGGAGAAGAGAACACTATCAAGTTTTCATCAAGAAAGTCATTTGGTTGCAAATCAGACATCAACCTAAGTGATCTGATGAGAGCTGGTGCTGAGAAGTTTGATGGTATTGGAGGAGGTCATGATGCAGCAGCTGGAGCAAAAATAACTAAAGACAAATTAGATGAGTTTCTCAATTATTTAGAAGTAAATGTCGTTAACGTGTCAAGTGCAGATAGTCCTCAGTAACATTACAAAAGAAAAGGCAGAGACTGTCAAAAAAGCACTAGAGCCAGATAATGTAGATTTTCCAGAAGGATTGAGTCTTGATGTTGAAAATGTTGATAACAAACTAGTTTTTAATTTTGAAAGTAAGAAGAACATGAAACAGCTAATTGGAACCATAGATGAAGTGATGGACCACATCCAGGTGGCACTAAAGGTGATAGAGTAATGCTAGACCCAAAACTACTCAAAGAAAAACCACAGGTGATCAGAGACATGCTCAAGGCAAGAGCAGTAGATTTTGATTTGGATGGATTGATAGAGTCTGACCAAAAAAGACGAGAGTTTATCATAAAAACTGACGAGTTCAAAAAGAGAAGAAATGAGATTGGAAATGAAATCGCTCAAAAGAAAAAGGCAGGAGAAGACACATCGACAATTCTAGATGAGATGAAAAATGTCTCAGCAGAACTTGCAAAACTAGAATCACAACAAGAAGAGATTGAAAGTAAATATGCAAAATTAGCATTTACAGTTCCAAACTTGGTTCACGAATCAGTTCCAGTAGGACCTGATGATACTGCAAACAAAGAGATGAGAAAGTGGGGAGAGATTCCACAGTTTGATTTTAAGATAAATGATCACATTGACATGTCTGAGAATTTGGATTTGGTAGATTTAGAGAGAGCAGCCAAAGTTGCAGGTGCCAGATTCTATTATCTCAAAAATGATTTGGTAAGACTAAACCAATCACTAATTCACTTTGCATTAGACTTTTTAGCAGAAAAAGAGTATTCGCTAGTACAACCGCCATACATGATTAATCGCTCATCAATGGAAGGCGCAGTAATTGCAGATGACTTTGAGGAAGTAATCTACAAAGTTGAAGAAGAGGATCTCTACATGATTGGTACATCAGAGCATGCAATGGCAGCAATGCACTCTAAAGAGATTATTGAAGGAAAAGATCTTCCAATAAGATATGCCGGAGTAAGTCCATGTTTTAGAAAAGAAGCAGGAGCACATGGCAGAGACCAGAAAGGAATCTTTAGAGTCCACCAGTTTGACAAGATTGAACAGTTTGTCTATGCAAGACCTGAAGACTCTTGGAAAGAACATGAAAAGATGTTGGCAGTAGCTGAAGAGTTTTACCAGAAACTAGAGATTCCACACAGAGTCATGTTATTGTCAACTGGAGACATGGGAAAGATTTCTGCCAAGACATACGATATTGAAGCATGGATGGCAGGACAAAATTCCTATAGGGAAATAGTATCGTGTTCAAACTGCCTTGATTACCAAGCAAGGAGACTCAAAATCAGATTCAGAGACAAGACAAATGAAGACACACAGTACATCCACACATTAAACAGCACACTGGTAGCCACAACCAGAGTACTGGTATCAATTATGGAGAATTTCCAGACAAAGGATGGCCATATCAAAATTCCTCAAGTTTTACAGAGTTACATGGGAAATCAGAAAGAGATCTAGTGACATACCCTTATATTTTGGGTTCAAAGGTCGATAATAATTGGCACGTAGAAAAGGTAGAGTAAAGGACAAGTGGCGTGAAAAACGCTGGGTTACTGTAAATGCTCCAGATTCATTTAACAATGTACCAATTGGATATGTTCCAATTACAGATGATGAGAATGCAGCTGGCAGAGTTTTAGAAGTTACACTTTACGATATCCTAAAAGGAGATCCTTCACAACACCAATACAAGATCTATTTCCAAATTAACAAAGTTGATGGAGACAATGCATCAACAATCTTCAAGAGATTCGAATATTCAAAAGAATTTTTGCGCAGTCTTGTTAGACGTGGTTCATCAAAGATTAATTTCATTATTGATGTAAAAACAAAAGATGGTTACATCTTTAGAATCAAAGTAATTGCATTAACTCACAGACAACTCAACACATCTAGAAAACATGCACTTAGATTAATTGCAAGAGATGTTATCAACAAACAAGTTCCAGACATGACAATTGAGCAATTTGTTCAAGCAACATGTTACAGTAAAATCAATTCAGACATTATGGCTGCATTCAAAAAAGTCATCAGAGTAAGACATGTTGGTCTTGAAAAAGTCAAACTCATCAGAACTGCTGAGAAAGAAACAGTTTTGCTTGAAGCATAAACAGTCAATCATATCCTAGTAGAATAATGAATGATAAGATAGAGATTACAGTTGATGCCATAGTTCATGCAACTGAAGATATCTCAAAAATTTTTCAAGCCTTTGAAATTTTAGAATTGCAAGAAGATGATTTTACCATTAACGAAACAACAGGGCATTTTGATAATCCCATAGTCATGCTAAATGCAAAGATTGTCAAAAAACAGGCTCTAAACTTTCTAAAAAGATTGATAGAATTACTCCCACAAGAGCAGATTGACGAGTTGATAGATGAGATTGAAGAGAGAACAGTTGACTCTAGATTTCACATGAGACTAGACAAGCAAGAGTTGGTAAAGGGCAACGTTACAATCAGTGAAAAGGACACAATAAAATTAAAAATTCACACGCCCATCTACAACAAAAAAGATACCGTCAAAACATTTACAGAAATTTTTCAGATTGCCAACTAGATTAAATAGAATAAAATCACATTATCAATTGGGAATGAGGAAATAACAGCCGCTCCAGTCTGAGCGAAAGCATTGAAGACGCCGCGACGAACCGACCCCAAATTTTGAATCGATCAATTACTCAAAAAAACACTATTCCTTAGACATTTTCATGGTATTATTTTAAATACGGACAGACGAACCTGTTATCGTGGCAGATTATGATGTTATAATTGCAGGTGGAGGACTTGCAGGAACAATTACAGCTCAAGCTATTTCTCATTACACAAATCAAAACGCAAAGATCTTGGTAGTTGACAGAAACTCTGCAATGCTACCAGGTAGAAAGTCATTGTCTGGTTGGGTCTGCGGAGACGCATGCTCCAAAGAAGCAGTGGATTTCATGACAGAAAGAATCAAGGTGGAATGGACCAGACCAGAAATCGAACATGACGTAAAAGGTGTCATGGCATTTTCTCCAGACAAAGAAACTGCAATTCCATTTGATGGTGCAGGTTACATGTTGAATCGTCAAAAACTACCAGAGATTCAAAATGAAAGATGTCAAAAGATGGGAATCGATTTTGAATTTGAAAAAAATCTTTCAGGTCTAATTTACGAAGGTCAACAAGTTGTCGGTGTCCAGGGAACAGATGCCAAAACAAGTGAGCCATTCAAAAAGACAGCAAAGCTTGTCATTGATGCTACAGGTGTTGCATCCATGCTCAGAAATGGACTAAAGAACTCTACCAAAGTAGAAAAAAGAATCGACAGACGAGACTTGGAATCAACTGGCAGATACATCATGTATTTTGAGCCAGGACAAAAAGAACTTTCAGAGTTTGATCCAGATTATTGTATTATTCACTTAGACCAAGATATTGCTCCAGGTGGATATGGATGGGTATTTCCAAAAGCAGACAACAAAGTAAACATTGGTCTTGGAGTTGAAAAATCACTTTTAGAAAGAAGAAACAAAAGATTAGGCAAAAAAGACAATGTCGAATCTCTAATGAAAGAATATTTGGAAAGAAATACTGTAATTAAAAATCCAACACTATCACAAGATCCTGAAGACATTAACAACAACACAGGAATATTCCAAGTTTCAGTTAGAAGACAAAATGATTGTATGGTTTCAGCTGGTTACATGATGGTTGGAGATTCTGCATGGATGCCAAAACCAATTGATGCAGGGGGAATCGGTCCGGCACTAATTGCAGGAACTATTCTTGGAAACAATGTTGCACAAGCATTAGAAGCAAATGATGTTTCAGAAGCTGGCTTGTGGCAATACAATTTAGATTTCATCAAAGAGTACGGTTACAAGACTGCAGGTCTTGAATTGTTTAGAAGACTAGTTCAACAAATGACAAACGAGCAAATCAGTTACGGTATGAAACACTTTTTGGGAAACATGGATGTAGAGTCGATCAGCAAAGGTGAACATCCAGACTTTTCAGGACTAGGAAAACTTGGAATGATAATTAGAGGTGCAATGAACAAAACAGTTGCAGATGGTTTGAGATACACATCAAAAGAAAATCAATGGTTAGTAGAACATTACAATAATTATCCAAAAGACCCATCTGGTTTTGATGAGTGGAACAAAACACTTCATGGAAGAATGGATGCAGCTTTTGCAAAAGTAGAAGCATTTGGAAAATAGATCTAACAATAAATATTGTCGATATTAATGAAAACGTACTTTGGAAGAAGTACAGTATCTAGATTGGAATAACTCAATTCAGACTCTAAACAAGGCATACGAGACTGGCCTTTTTGTGCTCATTATAGGACCAAAAGGTACAGGAAAGACATCACTAGTTAGAGATTTTGCAAAAGGCAAGGGAATCAATCTAGAATCAATAAATTTCAGCCTCAGAACAAGGGAGAGTCACTTGGTTGGAACCAAAACCCTCACAGATGGAACCGTGAGTTTTGATGAAGGTCTCTTGATAAAATCAATGAGGGAAGGCAGCATGTTATACTTGGATGAAATCAATTCAGCTGAAGCTGATGTTTTACTTAGATTAGATGAAGCACTAGATGACAGACGACAAATCGCATTAAAAGAATCTACAGGTGAAGTTGTAAAGGCAAAAGAAAACTGGTTTGTTGTTGCAACAATCAATCCGTTAACTCACAGTGGAACAAAGGAACTGCCTCCACAACTCTTAAGCAGATTCCCAGTACGAATCAGACTAGAGTATCCACCTGAAGAAGTAGAATTAGAGATTGTAAAAAAGCACGTGTCAGGAGAACATGATTCAGAAATTGTTCAAGCAATCAAACTAGCAAATACGTTACGACAAGCAGCAGCAGTTGAAGAGTTGTTTTACTCTCCTAGTATGAGAGAGACAATTGCTTTTGCAAAGTTACTAGATAAAGGAATGGCTGCAAAAGAAGCTGCCAATTTTGTTTTTGGAAATGTGTACACACAATGGGGAGACATAGAATATCAAAAAGTAAGTGACATCATTACCTCAATGTTTGGAAACTAAATGCAATCAGTTAAGCTTCAAAACGAATCACTAGTAGAGATTGCCACATTTCTTGTAAGACGATGGTCTGAAAGAGACAACATTGTTGTAGAAATCTCAGACAAAACTGAAACAAAAACAAGACTAAAAGAAAACAAGGTAATTCTTACACCGCTAGAGAAAAGAGTAGGAAACGATTTTCAAAAGTACAGACAGTTTAGAACATCACTATGGTATGAGGCAATGAGAATAAAGTTCTGCAAGAAAATTCTCAGCAATGATCATGCATTTGGATTCATCCTAAACACAATGGAGACAAGACGTGTAGAGGAACTAGGAAGAAAGATTTGGAAAGGAATGGATGATGAAATCATCTTCAATTACGCCTACATGCTTGTGGCCAGACCTCAATTGCACACAGTTTATGGAAAAGCAAGGATTGTTGAGGCATTCTATCAATATTTCATGTTTGGAGCAGTCAAGGGAGAAGTTCAGTCTAGTCATTTTGAAAAAATTAGAAAGGCAGATGCATTTGCAAAAAAAATGGTAAGCAAAGCAATTGAAGAAAATCACGACACAGATTGGCTTGAAAAAAATGTCAGTGAAATCATAAAAATTCTAGAGATTGATTCTCTACTAACAATTCCAGTATCACTACCATTTATGAAAGCAGGAATGCCACTTTCTGAAGAAGAACTGCTAAGAGTCTTGAAGATAGTTTCCAAAAACAAAGAAGGAGACTTTGGCAAAGTAGATCCTTCTGCAATATTGAAGGGAGAAGATGTAATTGATGAGTATAATGTTTTACTTGATGAAGACAAGAAAACAGAGAACAAGGGACTGATGCCTGAAGCAATAGGAATCCAAATCCCAACTACAAGAAATGTAGATGAGACTGTAATCTATGACATGAGTTTGATTAATGGACTAAAAACAAAATTCAAAGAATGGAAGACAGGTTGGAAGGAACAACATGTCAGATCAGGAGAAGAGTTTGATGAGGAAAACTACATTGAAGGAAATGAACCATTCTTTACAGATATTAAAAAATCAATCAAAACAAAAATTGTCATACTGTTAGATCATTCATCTAGTATTTCGTCGGATGCAATTGAATACAAAAAAGCAACGCTTGCACTTTGCGAAGTCTTGGCATATCTCAAAGTAAAATTTGCAGTCTATGCGTTTAGTACAGAAAACAGATCAGTTGTTTGTTGGTCCATAAAACCAGACAACATGAAATGGAATAACGTTACTGCAAAAAGATTGGCACAAATAGTTGCAAACGGTTCTACACCACTAGCTGAAGTGTATGACAAGATGTTTCCAATCTTACAATCAAAGAGACCAGACATCCTCTTGACATTGACTGATGGTGAGCCATCAGACCCTGATGCAGTCAGAAACATGACAAAATCACTCAAAAGTCTAGGCATAAGTATGGTCGCCTTAGGCCTGGGACCAAATACTGTAAGGGCAACAACTATTGCAAACAATCTAAGACATTTGGGGTATGAAAAAACAATGGCAGTAAGCCGTCTAAGAGATATTCCAAACAAGGTAATCAAGATTTTAGATATCTAGTCCAAAATAGGCTGAACTAATTTTCTATAGATATTTTATTGAGAAAAAATTAGCCAAATCAGAAATTGTCAGAAAATCAAAATTACGATCCTGCATTGCTTGAAAAGTTTGAGCAAGAGATATGGAACAAGATTCCACATGTAGAAGGAGACAAGATAGTTAACGCAACACCACTAGTTGACTTGACTGCAGATTTGAAAGAATGTGCAAAGAGTGTCTTTAAACTAAACCTTGATGACAAGGATTTCAAAATTTACGGAAAGTTTGATTCAGAATTACTTAGCGGCTCCATCAAAGTAAGAGCAGCATCACACATCATTCACGAGGCAATCAAAGAAGGAAAATGTAATGGAAAGAGAGTAGTAATTGAAGCCACATCAGGGAACTTTGGAATTGCATTAGGATTATTATCAAAACTTGGTGTAACTGTAGTTGCACTTGTTTCAAGAAAATTACAAGAGGGCGTCTTCAAAGAATTAAGAAACGAGAATATCAAAATTATGGATTTGGATATGGATATTTGTCCAGCTCCTGGAATGGAGAACAAAGCAGACGAGATGGCTGCTAAAGCAACTGCAGGAAATATTCGCTCACAGTTAACTGAGATGGGATTTGATCCTCAAATCTTTGACAACAACCTTACAGAGATTGAAGCACTGTTAGCAAAACAAGACATCATTAATTTGGCAAGATACCTTGCAGACATTTACGATTTGTTTTGCCCAAAGCAATACGACAATGAACTAAACATTGACATTCACAATACAGTAACTGCACCTGAAATTGATCAGCAATTACACGAACTTGGTGATTCCCTAGAAGATTATGCATTGTATTGTTCATTTGGAACAGGCGGCACATCAGGTGGTTTGAGCAAATACATGACTGAAAAATACAACAAAAAGGCAGTTCATGTAGTATTTCCCCCACTAGGTCAAGATGTTGCAGGAATCAGAACAAAATCAAAGGCTGAAGGACTCACACTATACAATCCTGAATCATACACAGAACACGAGATTGACTTTGAGAATGCAAAATTGATTCTCAAGTATATGGTAGATAAGGGACATGACATTGGTGAGAGCAGTGCATTGGAATTGTTTGCAGCACTAGAGATGGCATACAAGGGTGAAATCAAAAAGGCAGTAGTAATGATTGCAGATGGAATTGACAAATACAGGAAGAATTTTGAGATGATTGGAAAGGGCAGTGATGTTCCAATGAGAGTGTCACTAGAAGATGCAGCAGCTGTTGCAGGAGATTATGATAATATTATTTGGGTTCACACACAGTACACACCTAAAGAAGAAGGAATCGAGATTATTGCAAAGTCATTAGGTGTTGATAAATCAAAAATTACTATACCAAAAGCATCTACTATCAACAACCTATTATCAACACAACAAGTTCCTGAAGAACTTAGCAAAGAACTAGATGGCTCTAAGGGAAAATCATTGTTAGTGTGTATGGCAGGAAACACATCACTTATGACTGCACAAGTTTTAGCAAGCAAAGGAATAGTTACCCAGAGTTTGAATGGCGGAATAACCAATTTGCCTGAAGGAAGAGGTAAAAATCCTGGTGAATACATTCAGGTAGCTAGAGAATAATTTGAAATGCCTTTCAGTATCTCAACCATTTGCTGAATTAATCATTTTAGGAAAAAAAACAATAGAGTTACGCAAATGGAATACAAACTATCGTGGAGAATTACTGATTCATTCACCACTAAAAATTAGAAAAGAAGATGCAAAGCGATTAAAGATTGACAAAAAATTTGTCACAGGTGCAATTGTTGGGAAAGTGGAAATCTATGATGTAAAAAAATACGATTCACAAAAACAAGTAAAGTCAGATCAAAAATTTCATTTTGCATCAAAAAATTTCCATGATAGAACCTACGGATTTTTGCTAAAGAACGCAAAAACATTTCGAGTTCCAATTCCATACAAAGGGCAATTAGGATTGTTTGAAGTCAAACTTCCTAAAACAAAAATCAAAAACAAAGAGATAGTGTCTGACATTATTGATGAAGAATATCGATACCAATGGATCGGACACCATTAAGACTCGGATTTTTTCCAAAAAATTTGACTAGTATATATAAAGGGCATATTTAAAGACCCTCGTCATGCCTCAAACAAAGCCTATTGTGAGTGTTGAAAATGTTGTTGCATCTGCATCAGTTGATCAAAAAATTGACTTGAATGAGATTACAGAAAAATTTCCAGATACTGAATATCATCCAGAACAATTTCCAGGATTAGTTTTCAGATTAAGTACTCCAAGAACTGCAACATTGATCTTCAGAACAGGAAAAATGGTTTGTACTGGTGCAAAATCTGAAGAAATGGCAATCAAAGCTGTAAACACTGTAGTTCAAAAATTAAGAAAAGGAAAAATCAAAATAAAAAATGATGCAGTTATTACTGTACAAAATATTGTTGCAGCAATTAATCTAGGTGGAAAAATACATCTAGAAAAAGCAGCAAGGACATTACCAAGAAGCATGTACGAACCTGAGCAATTTCCAGGACTAATTCACAGAATGCTTGATCCAAAAACCGTAATCTTGTTATTTGCATCAGGAAAATTAGTATGTACTGGAGCTAAAAAAGAATCAGATGTTTATCGCTCTGTTCACAACCTACATTCAGTCTTAGAAGAAAAAAATCTAATGATCTATGACGAATAGATTGACTGAAAATAATTTTGAAGAAGAAAAGAAAAAACTAACTCCAGACAAAGGATTTGATTTGATTGGAATTGATTATTTTTCAGAGCCAGGAAACCAATTGTATCTAGTAGAACATTTTGAAATGTATCAAGATGTACTAAATGCAAAAAAAGAAAGAAAGAATCCTGAAGAATATTTTATTTTGTACAAAGGTGCTGGCGGAGAATTTTTCTGCAGATAAGCCAGAAAAATAGAACAACTTTACTATATTTTACAAACTCTCTTATCATTAGGTTTTAAATTGAAAACTTTATGGCCAATGAAACTAGTGATTTGATTGATAATCTTTATGAAAAAAATGAGCCTGCACGAAATGATTTCAAGCCTCAAGTGAGTCGCAAAAGCCAAAAGGCAAAGTATCAGATTTTTGACGAGTCAGAATTTACTCGTGGCAGAGAAGTATTAGGGGATCTCATTGTACATGGAATGATAGCCTCCGGAGGCACGGATATTGACTGGTTAATTGAACATAAAGGAGGATTTGTCATACTGGAATTCAAGGGATTTCATAATGATAAGATAAACATTGCAAAAGGCCAGATGATTGCATATGAAAAATTACATGAAAAATTAAACCAGTCAGCAAAATGCTATTTGTATGTTGTAGGGTGTGATGACATTGATTTTTCAAATCCTGATGCAACAGTATGGGTCTTTGAGATGAATCATTGGAAATCAAATGCAATTCCAAAAAATACCAGCGATATTTACGGAGACGAATCCAATCGACAAAACAAGTACATAGTTTATCGTGAATACATGGAAGAGATTAGTGTAGAAAAATTAAGAGACATTATTGACTCACACTGGAAAGAGTTTGAAAGAATTATGTAGTAAATGAAAATGTGCTAGACTTTGTCTCAGCACCATTATCTACTTTGATAGTGTAAGTGCCAGAACTCTCCCATCCAGGGCCACCAGCAATTGCAAGTGTGGAATATCTTCCATCACTTTTTAGAGAGAGTTGTTCTGTCCAAACAAGTTCACCTTTCTGGTTTTCTATGGATAGATTTACTGAACCAGTGGTATCTGAAATACCATTTATTGATATGATGTCTTTATTGTTGTATGATGAAAAGTCAGTTTGAATCATTAGTGATTCTGTTCCTGTAGGAGTATTTACAATAGGAGGAACCGTCTTAGGAGTCACATTAGAAATTCCACCAAGAGATACAGCAGCTGCAATAATTACTACCAATGCAACAACACCAATTCCTATCATTAACTTGTTCTTTGAGGAAGAAGAGGAAATTTTTGGTTGTGTTTTATGGATTGTTTGAGTTTTTTGAATTGATGGTGTTTCAGGTATCACTACATCTGGAACCACGGGTTTTTCAACAGGAATTTCAGTTTTTTCAACATTAGGAGTTTCTGGTTTTCTTCCAAGATGTTTTTCTGCTAATTTTTTTACATAGTTTCTTTCAAAATTACTAATAACCTCATTATTTTCACAAGCTCGACGAATTTGTTTTAGGATTCTATCATCACCAAAATCTTTTTCCAAAAGTGCCTTTACATCATCAAGTAAGGAATCCACGAGTACTTTCTCCTATAATGATTATTTATGAATTCCTTGTTTAATATTTCGAATAATTTCTACATAATCAAAGAATTTGAGACTATTTTGAGTAGATCTTTTGTGCTTGTATAATGACAGTTCTGATGTAGTCTTTTGCAGTAGAATCAGAGACTCCCATCTGTTTTGCTCTCTGATATAGGACATTTTCTTGAGGATTACTCAGATAGCATTTTAGAAGATAGTTTAGTCTGTGAGATCTCTTTTCATCACTTTTCATAATGTCCTATCTCACATATACTAAAAAGCTCAGAGGATTATGAAATAACCAGCAATGTATCATAAAACTCTAAAAAATACATATGATCTTTTTTAAACAATAGCAAAAAACAAATGCAAATGAAACGAATTGAGGCAACTGTTCAAGTGGACAAGGCCGGTGCAGTTTCTGATGCAATTAAAGACATTGTTGGAGGATTTACCATCACAGAGGGAAAGGGTAGAGGCTCTGGAAAAAGACAAGAGATCAGATCAGGAAGAGGTACAGGTTCATTCACAGCAGAATACAACAAAGTTGCAACAGTGATAACAGTGGTAGATGACTCTGAAGTAGAGAAAGTATCTTCAGCAATTGCAGATGCAGCTTTTACAGGAAAGGGTGGAGATGGAATTATTACAGTCTCTAGTGTAGAAAGTGCTCTAAATATAGCATCTAAAAAGACGGGTTCTGAAGCCCTCTAATCATTTTATTTTATTTTAAAATAAGCTGCTGAGAGGAAATTTTTCCTCTCAGGAGGTATCCTTTTGGAGGACATGTTTTTTGAAGGGATGATTCTTATTGCAAACTAAGTATAAAAGCAAAGGATTTTGAAGTCACTGTTGTCCTTCAATACCCATCAGAGTTAGTGTCGATCTAATTTTTGGGATCTTTCTAATCTTCCAAGTAATAGTTTCACGTAATGCTTCTACTTGAGAAGATTCCACTTTTGCTAAAATATCATATGCACCAAATGTGCCATGAACTTCAACAACACCTTCAATAGATTTTAGTTCTGAAATTACAGCTTCTTCAGAACCAAGCTCACAGTTTATGAGAACATAAGCTGTTGCCAATTATGATTCAACTCCTACTTTCATAACTAAAATGCCATCTTGAAATATATAAGAATAGTCCGATTTACTTAAAAATTCAATATTATTTTGGATAGAACCATTAACATTTGTAAAGAAAATAACTAAATTTGAAAATAAATTTAAGATATAGAATATGCTTCACGCATAATTTTTTCTAGGTCTTCAAGATTTTTTGAAAATGTGATTTTAGAACGTAGTTTGGAACCACCCTTCAATCCTTTTGTAAATCTCATAGCTTGACTTTTGATATTAGAGAATTTGATTTTGTATTGATTTGTAAGATGAAGATAATCAAAGAAAGAATCCAATCTATCTTTGAAAGAATATTCTTTGTATGAACCAGTTTTAAGATAATCATTAATCTGTTCAAATAAGAAAGGGTTTCCCATGGCACCACGGCCAATCATAACATAATCACAACCAGTCTCATCAAGCATCATTTTGGCATCTTCAGGAGTAGTAATATCACCATTTCCAACTACAGGAATATTGGAGATCTCTTTTAATTCCTTGATTAATTTCCAATCTGCACTTCCAGAATATCCTTGACTGACAGTTCTAGGATGAAAAGTTATCATTTGAATTCCTTGATCTTCTGCAATTTCTGCAATATCTCTAAAGAGAAATTTACTTGCATCAGTTACACCAGAACGAATCTTTAGAGTTACAGGTTTTTTTACAGCATTCACAAGGGTTTCGAAAATTTGTTGTGTAAGATTTACCTCTTGCAAAAGAGCTCCACCGGCCATTTGTTGTGTAATGTGTGGAGCAGGACAACCCATGTTGTAATCAATAATATCAAAATATGGTTCCACAATAGTTGCAGCTTTTTCTAATGCATAAAGATCAGAACCAAACAATTGAACAGAAATAGGTCTTTCTTGTTCTGAAAATTCAATGAATTCTTGAATTGTTTTCATATTTTCTTTGAGTTGTTCTTCTTTTGCAATAATGCTATGAATACTGGTAAATTCTGTTACTACCAATCCAGCTCCCATTTTTTTGCATTGTAATCTCAATGCAGGATCACTAACTCCTGCCATAGGAGCTAAAAATGCCCTACTAGAAAATTTTGGAAGCATAAACAAACTAAATAATTTGAATATATTTACTATTTCAAAAATCAGTTATCTGGACAACCGTCAGTGTCTCTGTCACCATCATAGTCTTCAGGATCAAGTGGACACAAGTCTTCATCATTAATGATGTCATCTAGATCATCATCATGGACAAATCTTTGTTGTTCTGGGGCAATATCTGGACAACCATCATCATCGTTGTATTTATTCCAGGTTTCTGGTTTTGATGGACAAGAATCAATTGAATCATAGAATCCGTCACCATCAGAGTCAAATTTTGTTGGTGCTGTTGGTGCTGCAGCCAATATATCTGGGCAGCCATCCCAATCCAAGTATCCGTTAAAGTTCTCTTGTTCATCAAGACATGCATCCCATCTATCATCTATTCCATCACCATCAGCATCTGGGAAAGAATAGGATGAAGTCACAGTACCAGTAGAATCAGGGCAACCGTCAGTATCTTGATAAAAATTATAAGTTTCAGGCTCTAGTGGGCAAGAGTCTAAAACATTTGGAATTCCATCCATGTCTGAATCAAGTGTAGATCGAGAATCATCAGGACAACCGTCAGTATCTTGGAATTTATTGTAAGTTTCAGGTTGTGTTGGACAGAGATCTAAATTATCAATAATGCCATCACCATCAGAGTCATAGGCAGTAAAGCCATCTGTAAGAGAATCAGGACAACCGTCAGTATCTTGGAATTTATTGTAAGTTTCTTTTGCGGTAGGACATTGATCCATTTTATCAATTATTCCATCTCCATCAGAATCTCCAAATGAATCATGTTCTATTGTATCAGGGCATCCATCTTCATCTTGGAATTTGTTGTAATTTTCTGCAATAGTAGGACATGAATCACGAACGTCAGGGATATGATCATAATCAGTATCAAGTAATGAAGATTTTGAAATTCCTGGAGTATCTGGACAGCCGTCAGAATCTAAAAATCCGTTAAAGTTCTCTTGTTCATCAAGACATGCATCCCATCTATCATCTATTCCATCACCATCTGCATCTGGGAATGTATAAGAAAACAAAACACCGTCAACAGAGTCTGGACAGCCGTCAGAATCTTGATAAAAGTTGTAAGTTTCAGGCTCTAGTGGACAAGAGTCTGAGACATTTGGAACACCATCTCTATCAGAGTCAAGTGTGGAAATAGAATAATCTGGGCAACCGTCAGAATCTTGGAATCCATTAAATGTTTCAGGTTGATTTGGACACCAATCTAAATTATCAATAATGCCATCACCATCAGAGTCATAGGCAGTAAAGCCATCTGTAAGAGAATCAGGGCAACCGTCAGAATCTTGGAGCTTGTTGTAAGTTTCAGGACTGTATGGACATGCATCATTTGCATTTAACAAACCATCACCATCTGCATCACCAGAAATTGGCAATTGTAAGACATCTGGACAGCCGTCAGAATCTTGGAACTTGTTGTAATTTTCACGTTCTAATGGACAAGCATCAACATCATCACCAATACTATCAAAATCAGAATCGATAAAGCCTTCTGAATCTACACCTGGAATATCAATACAACCATCTTGATCCTGGAAATTGTTATAGTTTTCAGGTTCGTTTAGACATTGATCCCATCTATCGTCTATTCCATCACCATCAGTATCTGGAAATTGATAAAGAGAAGTTGTAGTGTCAACAGAGTCAGGACAGCCGTCAGAATCTTGATAAAAGTTGTAAGTTTCAGGCTCTAGTGGACAAGCATCTTTACCGTCAGAAATTCCATCTTGATCACGATCCAGTAGAGAATGATCATCATCAGGACAACCGTCAGTGTCATCAATTCCATTAAATGTTTCAGGTCTATTTGGACACAAGTCTAGATAATCAGGAAAGCCGTCACCATCAGAGTCAGCAATTCCAGTATCACCATCAGGGGACAAATCAGGACAACCGTCAGTGTCTTGGAACTTGTTGTAAGTTTCTTTTACGGTCGGACATCTATCGATATGATCTTGGATACCATCATAATCAGCATCATACCAAGGAACAAAGTCTGCAGGACAGCCGTCAATGTTGTTACCGTATTCAGGATCATAGTCCTCTAAGAGATGAGGACAAAAATCAACAGCATTTGGAACACCATCACCATCAGTGTCAATTGTAGTATTTGCAAAAACAATGTTTGGTGTCATTCCAATAGTTATGGTAAGTAAAATTAAAAATCCTAAAATATATTGTTTCATAATCCCTGATTTCGCTATTATCAAGTATTTATTAAGTCTCACGTTAAATAGATTTTTTCGAAATACTAGAAATCAGTATTGATTATGGATCAGGACAACCGTCAGTGTCTCTGTCACCATCATAGTCTTCAGGATCAAGTGGACACAAGTCTTCATCATTAATGATGTCATCTAGATCATCATCATGGACAAATCTCTGTTGTTCTGGAGCAATATCAGGACAGCCATCTTTATCGAGATATTTGTTCCAGGTTTCGGGTTTTGATGGACAAGAATCAATTGAATCAGGATAGCCGTCACCATCAGAGTCAGCATATACAGGGGCAGTGGATTCTGCACCTAGGACATCAGGACAACCGTCCCAATCTAGATAATCATTATAGTTTTCTGGCTCATAAATACAAGCATCCCATCTATCTTCAATTCCATCACCGTCAGTGTCAGGGAATGTATATCCAGATAGTGCACCATCAACTGAATCAGGACAACCATCAGTGTCTTGGTATTTATTGTAAGTCTCAGGTTCTAGTGGGCATGCATCATTAATGTCTAAAATTCCATCCATATCTGAATCAAGTTTAGAAATAGAATCATCTGGACAACCATCAGTGTCTTGGAATCCATTGTAAGTTTCAGGTCTAGTAGGACACAAGTCTAGATAATCAAATATTCCATCACCATCAGTGTCAGCAGATAGTTTGTTATCAGCAACCCAATCAGGGCAACCGTCAGTGTCTTGGAATTTATTGTAAGTTTCTTTTGCAGTAGGACATTGATCCACATCATCAAATATTCCATCTCCATCATAGTCACCTACTGTTTGATGAACAACACTGTCAGGGCATCCATCTTCATCTTGGAATTTATTATATCTTTCAGCAATAGTTGGACATTCATCCAAGTGGTCTGCAATACCATCATAATCAGAATCAATCATATCAGTTCCAGAAGTACCTACAATTTCAGGGCAACCGTCGTCATCTAAAAATCCATTATAGTTTTCTGGCTCATGAATACAAGCATCCCATCTATCTTCAATTCCATCACCGTCAGTGTCAGGGAATGTATATCCAGATAGTGCACCATCAACTGAATCAGGACAACCATCAGTGTCTTGGTATTTATTGTAAGTCTCAGGTTCTAGTGGGCATGCATCATTAATGTCTAAAATTCCATCCATGTCTGCATCAAATCTATAAAGTGAATCATCAGGACAACCATCAGTATCTTGGAATTTATTGTAAGTTTCAGGTCTAGTAGGACACAAGTCTAGATTATCAATAATTCCATCACCATCAGTGTCAGCAGATAGTTTGTTATCAGCAACCCAATCAGGGCAACCGTCAGTGTCTAAGTATTTGTTATAAGTCTCAGGACTAAATGGACACGAATCATTTTGATCAAGTATTCCATCTCCATCAGAATCACCAAAGATTACATGTTTGACAACATCTGGGCAACCGTCAGTGTCTTCAAATTTATTATAATTTTCACGATCTAATGGACAAGCATCAACATCATCAGGAATGCCATCAAAGTCAGCATCAGGAGCTGTAGGATTCGTCACTCCAGGAATATCAGGACAACCGTCCCAATCTAGATTATTATTATAATTTTCTGGCTCATGAATACAAGCATCCCATCTATCTTCAATTCCATCACCGTCAGTGTCAGGGAATGTATATCCAGATAGTGCACCATCAACTGAATCAGGACAACCATCAGTGTCTTGGTATTTGTTGTAAGTCTCAGGTTCTAGTGGACAAGTATCTTTACCGTCAGAAATTCCATCTTGATCACGATCCATTATAGAACGATCATCATCAGGACAACCGTCAGTGTCATCAATTCCATTAAATGTTTCAGGTCTATTTGGACACAAGTCTAGATAATCAGGAAAGCCATCGCCATCGGTATCAGCAACATTTTTTGGACCATCAGGGGACAAATCAGGACAACCGTCAGTGTCTTGGAAACGATTGTAGGTTTCTTTTACGGTTGGACAGTTATCAACATGATCTTGAATACCATCATAATCAGCATCATACCATGGAACAAAGTCTGCAGGACAACCGTCAATGTTGTTACCGTATTCAGGATCATAGTCCTCTAAGAGATGAGGACATTGATCAACAGCATTTGGAACACCATCACCATCAGTGTCAATTGTAGTATTTGCAAAAACACTGTTTGGTGTCATTCCAATAGTTATGGTAAGTAAAATTAAAAATCCTAAAAGATATTGTTTCATGTTACAAGCACCTAAGAGTCTGGACAACCGTCAGTGTCATTGTCACCGTCATAGTCCTCTGGTTCAAGTGGGCAGAGATCATGTTCATTGATGATATCATCTAAATCAGCATCGTGTTTGTATCTTGATTGTTCTGGAGCAATATCAGGGCAACCATCAGCATCGTTGTATTTGTTCCAAGATTCTTTAAGATTTGGACACAAATCAACATTATCATTAATTCCATCGCCATCACTATCAATTACAACATTTCCAATTGGAAGAGTATCTGGACATCCGTCATAGTCAACATAATTATTCCAGGTTTCATTTTGAGTTGGGCACATATCCATTACATCAGGTACACCATCACCATCGGTATCTGGTTGGACATTATCAACATCAGGGCAACCATCTTCATCTTGGAAGCCGTTGTAATTTTCTGCAACTAGTGGACAATCATCATCAACATCAAGAATTCCATCATTGTCTGAATCAACTACAAATGATTCAGATATTGTATCTGGACATCCGTCATCGTCTTGGAATTTATTCCAAGTTTCTTTTGCAGTTGGACATGCATCAATTGCATCAGGAATACCATCTTGATCTCTGTCATAACCTAGGATGTAATCATCAGGACAGCCATCAAGATCAAGAATTCCATTATAGGTTTCTGGTTGATTTGGGCAATGATCATTGTAATCATTTATTCCATCATTATCTGAATCTGGAGAACCTTTGTTATCTGCAACAGAATCAGGACAACCATCCAAGTCTTGGAATCTGTTGTAAGTTTCTGGAACAAGAGGACATTGATCTTCCAAGTCAACTATTCCATCAAAGTCTGAATCCATGCTAGTAAGGAAGTCAGGATAGTCAGGACAGCCATCTTCATCTTGGAATCCATTGTATCTTTCTCTATCTAGTGGACATTCATCTACAGAGTCTAAAATACCATCAAAGTCTGAATCTCCTTCACCAGGAGTATCTGGACATCCGTCATCGTCGTTGTATCTATTCCATGTTTCAGGTTCTGATGGACATTGATCTAAACTATCTCTAATTCCATCACCATCTGAATCCATAACAGATTCATCTGGACATCCATCTTTATCTTGATATCCGTTGAATGTTTCAGGTCTTAGTGGACATTGATCATTCAAGTCAGAAATTCCATCACCATCAAAGTCCAATGCTGAAAGTCCAGACACAGAATCAGGACAACCATCAGAATCTTGGAACTTGTTGTAAGTTTCTTTTGCAGTAGGACACTGATCTAATCCATCAATAATACCATCTCTATCACGGTCACCAGTACCATAAGAGTCAGGACAACCATCTCGGTCTTGGAATCCATTATGAATTTCTGGTTGATTTGGGCACAAGTCTCGGTTGTCAATTATGCCATCACCATCTGAATCAATTGCACCTCTGTTGTCTGCAACAAAGTCTGGACAGCCATCAAGGTCTTGGAATTTATTGTAAGTTTCTTTCACAGTAGGACATTGATCAATACTATTTGGAATTCCATCCATGTCTGAATCACTATCACTTGTATAAGGTGGAATATCTGGGCAACCGTCATCATCTTGGAATCCATTGTATCTTTCAGGTTCTAGTGGACATGCATCATCAGTATCCATTATTCTATCACCATCTGCATCATTTAAAGAACCAATAAAGGATGGAATAGAATCTGGGCAACCGTCATAATCAGCAAAGCGATTAAAAGTTTCAGGATCAGTAGGACAAATATCAAATTGATTTGCAATTCCATCACCATCAGTATCAATGAAATCAGAATCTAATGTAACATCTGGACAACCGTCAGTGTCTAAATAATCATTATACACTTCAGGTTCTGTTGGACACAAATCTAGTGAATCTTTTATGCCATCATTATCGGTATCAATAAAAGCTAAATCATTTTGTGCATCAGGGCAACCATCTGCATCTTGGAATCTATTGTAAGTTTCTGGACTTAGTGGACATGCATCAATTGCATCAGGAACTCCATCTCTATCACGGTCACCAGAACCAAAGTCATCTGGACAACCATCTCTATCTAAAATGCCATTGAATGTTTCTGGTTGATTAGGACATTTATCTACAGTATCTACAAATCCATCACCGTCAGAGTCAGGCAATCCACCAGGTCCTCCTTGAGGAGAAATATCTGGACAACCATCTTCATCTTGGAATTTATTGTATTTTTCTCTAAGATTTGGACATTGATCAATATGATCTTCTATTCCATCATAATCTTCATCATACCATGGAACAAAATTTGATGGACAACCATCTATGGCACCTTCATTATCTTCACGTAAATTAGGACATGCATCAACAGTATCATCAACACCGTCATTATCTAAGTCAGTTGCTGCAAATGCAGGATTCATAGGCATACTAGTTAGAGTCGTTAACAGTAACAATAGGAATGGTAAAGTGTGTATTTTCTTCAATGCCTAAAATATTCCTGAGGATCCAGTTATTAAACCTCACTCTAAATTCGACCAAAAATATCAATGGTTTTGGGAAAATTTCAATCCTTTACAAAAAAACTCGATCAATTTAAGTAAACCAAAACAAGATCTGGACTTATGAGTTGTTCTGGAGAGGTAGTTGAAGAAGAGCAACTAATTCAGATCAAGCCTGCAATTTCTGAGCAATTAAAAAAAGCAAAGTATGGGGTTTCAGATCATTCTACTGTAGAACTATGTCATTGGACAAAAAAATCATTCAAGCATGAAGGTAGTTGCTATAAACACAAGTTTTATGGAATTTCAACTCACAGGTGTATGGAATTTTCGCCAGCTGGGATGCATTGTGAAAATCGTTGTGTGTATTGTTGGAGACCAATGGAGTTTTATGATTCATTAGAAATGAAACCAGAACAAGTTGCCGAACCTGAAGAAATTTTAACTAAACTGATGGCTGAAAGAAAAAAATTGATCAATGGGTATTATGGTGATTCAAGAAATGATAAACAAAGATTAGATGAGTCATTACTTCCTAGTCACTATGCAATTTCACTTTCAGGTGAACCAACAATGTATCCAAAATTACCAGAGTTGATAAAGTATCTAAATTCACTTGAAGCAACAAAATCAATTTTTCTTGTTACAAATGGTCAGGAACCAGATATGATTCAAAAACTACAAGACGAAGATGCACTTCCAACACAATTGTATTTATCAACTAATGCAGCAGACTATGAATCATTTTTGAAAATTAACAAACCAAAATATGATGACTCATGGGAAAGATGGAATAGAACACTTGGGATGTTAAAGCATCTCAACACACGAACGGTTCTACGAATAACCTTGATTAGAAATTATAATGATCAGAAATCTATGATTCCAGCATTTGCAAAAATGTTCAAAGAAGCAAGCCCACATTTTATAGAAATAAAATCATACATGCATATTGGACGTTCTACCAACAGATTAGAACATTCAAACATGTTAGAGATGGAAGAAGTGAAAAGATTTAGTGAACAAATTGCAAAGCAAAGTCAAATATTTTCAGTAATGGATGAAAGTTTTGTTTCACGAATTTCAATTTTACAAAATAATGAAAGGTTTATCGATCGTTGGATTCCAGCTTATGTAAATACCAATTAGAGAATTTTTTTAATGCTTTGAATCTGTGTGATAATTCATTTTTGTGATTAATTTCTGCAAAAGTTTTTCTAGAATTTTTTGGAATGAATATTGGATCATATCCCCAACCCTTACCCTTTTGAGATTTTGAAATAGTACCATCTAATTTTGCGTCAAAAGTTTTGAGATTTTTTTTATCACAATAAGTAATAAGAGAAACAAACTTTGCATTTCTTTTTGATGAAAGTAGCTTTAGAATTCCATTGTTGCCAATTGTTCTGAACACATATGATGAATAAGGACCTGGAAACCCATTCAAAGAATCAATGAATAAACCATCATCTTCAATAATTATTGGTTTTTTACATTTAGAAAATGCATCTTTAGCTTTGTTTTCTGCAATCTCTTTTAGAGAATTGGATTGGATTTCTTCCAAAGTTAATTTGAGAAAACCTAATTTTATTCCAAAGGAATCTAGAATATTTTTTGCCTCTTTGTATTTGTGAGAGTTTGAGGATACAAAGTATAGATCAAACGACTTGTGCATATCTACCACGACTTTCTATATCAGATACCAATTTAGTAATTTTCACATAATTGGTATTACCAACTACATATTTGTATCCAAGTAGGAAATTTTTCCAAGCAGGAATCATGATTTTTGCATGGGCACTGTTCAAGATTTCCTTGATTAATCGTAAATCAACTGCATGATCTTCAGGTTTTATTGTATTTTGTGACAAGCCAAAATCAATAACATAGACATTATTTTTGAAGAAAATAAAATTTGAAGTGGTTAAATCCCCATGCATAATGCCATTTTTGTGAAGCATTCCAACTAATTTTCCAATTGTTTTAGATAATTGAATTATTTTTGATTCTGATAAATCATGAACTGGTTTTCCAGGAATTTCTTGCATGATAATTGATGTGTTTTTTAGATTTACAAAATAAATCAGAGGTGCAGGAATACCAAATGATTTTACTTGTGAGATTATTTGAGATTCTTTGATAGTTCGTTGTTTTCGAATTTTTGAGTCAAGAGAAGAATTTCTATAATTTTTTGTCTTTCTAATTTTCAGAATTGCATTAGAATTTTGCCACATAGTTTGGTAAATATCAGCTTCTGCACCTTTTTTGATCAATTTCATTAACGTTATATTCAAATGAATTCAATAAAAATTAATCATGGAGGAAGGAGAAAAAAGACTAAAGCAAGAAGATTGTAGTGAAGATGTATTAGGTTCAGGAATTCTCACGTTAACTAACAAGAGATTAGCTTTTGATAAAACTAGAGCAAGAATGATGGATTTTTCAAAACATATGGGAGATACAATACTAGACATTACATTAGACAATGTAACCAAAACATGGAAAGAGGGTCTACTAATGAAAAAAGTGTGTTTTATTGTAAAAACAGATGATGGTGAAAAAATCTACAAGTTTGGTGTGTTTAACACAAAAAGCTGGCTCAAAAGTATTGATGAAGCAGTTGCAAATTACAAGAATTAGTAATTCACTTTAACAGTATCTAATCTCCAAGACTGAGTAACAAAAGTATCTTTTAATGACACGCCTTTCTTGATTTGAGATTCTAAAAGTCCAGTCCAACATATTTGGCTACCGCAATCCCCAGCATATTTCAAAGGGACAACAAAGAATTTTGCACCATGTCGTTTACAGACATCTTGTAGCATTTCAGATAATCGTTTGTTAGCTGCAACACCACCTACAATCATCAGTTCTTTTTTTCTCGTAAAAGACAAGGCACGTTCTACAGCTTCTGCTATCATTGCAAAAGCAGTTTCTTGAAGAGAATAGCATGCATCAACTTTACTTTTTTTTGCTACTGATTTTGTTGCAGATAGCAATCCAGAAAATGAGACATCATTTCCCTTTACAGAATATGGCAATGTAACATAGTTAGAAGATGTTGTTGCCAATTCCTCAATATTTTTTCCACAAGGAGAAGCAAAACCAATTGATCTTCCAAACTGATCAAGTAGTTGCCCCAAAGTAATATCCAAAGTTTCACCAAACACTCTCCATTGTTTATTTAAAAATGCCAAAAGCATTGTGTGACCTCCAGAGACTAAGAGGACTAAAGGATTGGTTGCACCAGTTAGCAACTTTCCTAATTCTATATGACCCAATGCATGATTGACAGGATAAATTGGAATTTTGTAAAAAGATGCCAATGATCTTGCCACTACAGCGCCAACACGTAAACAAGGTCCTAAACCAGGACCACCAGCATAAGATACAATATCCAAGTCATTTACTTTGATATTTGCCTCATCAAGACATTCAGACAATACTAGAGAACTATTTTCAATGTGGTGTCTTGAAGCCTCTCGTGGATGAATTCCCTCTCCATCAGCAGGACGATAAATTTTACGAACATCAGATAAAATTTTTCCTTTCTTTCCCTTCATTTCTATAACTGCACATGAGAAGGTATGAGCAGTACTTTCTATTCCTAAACCTAACAAATCATCCCCTACTTAGAGTTGATACGATTTTGATCACATCGCCATTTTTTAGTTTTTGATCACCGCTGATTCTTTGTTTTGTTTTACAGTCAATTGCATGCAAAAATCCTTTAGCAATATCTGCATGAATTAATCCAGCCAAATCTTTTGCAGTAGAATCTTGAGGCAATAATTTTGTATCTGGAAGAATCACACCATCTTTGTTAGTAAGTTTAGTTTCATCTTCAACAGGATAGACTACAATGAAATTCAATGAATCAAAAACTGCAGTATTAAGAATTTTCTGAATTCCAGTAGAAGGGATTTTTTCAAATACAGATTTCACCAAATCAAGTGCCTTTTGTTGTGGAGGAGCAATCTCTTTACCTTCTGCAATTGAAAATCCTTCATCACCAGACGAATAATTTACAATTCCGGCCTTTGATGCTTTTCTTAGTAATAATTCAGTTTCTGCACTACAAGGAATAACATTATCGTTAATTTTTTTTATGATATCAAGATCAGGACACAAATCAGCTTTGTTTGCAGCAATGATCATTGGTTTTGTGTTTTTTCTCAGTTCACGTGCAAATTCAACAATATCATCTTCACTCCATTCTTTGGGATCTCTTGAGATAAAACCAAGTTTTTGGAGTACATCTTGTACTTGAAAATCTTTTATGCCTAAACCTGTAAATCGGTTTGCAATTCCATCTGTAAGTTTTGCTCTCTTTTGATGAATCTCTCTAGTGATTTTATCCCAATCACGTTTTAAAATATCAGCAAACCACAAATCAAATTCGTCTTGAACAAACTCTACGTCTTCTAATGGATTATGAGTTCCAGGTGGAACAGGTTGTCCTTGAATATCAGTAGTTCCAGCAATATCAACAACATGAATCAAAACTTCAGCTTGTCTTGCATCATCAAGAAACTGATTTCCCAATCCTTTTCCTTCATGAGCTCCTGGAACTAATCCAGCAATATCAATAAGTTTCACAGGAATAAAACGAGTTCCATTGACGCAAAGATCAGTTTGATGTTCAATTTTGAAATGTTTGCAAGCACAATCAGCTTTAACATATGCAACACCAACATTTGGTTCAATTGTAGTAAATGGAAAATTTCCGGAAGCAACAGGAGTTTCAGTGGCAGCTGAGAAAAAGGTGGATTTTCCTACATTTGCTTTACCTAAAAGACCAATTTGCAATGATCTCAAAAATTCATTTCTACTTATTAGTATTGCAGAAATCGTTTAATCATCATCCATTCAATTAATTATATGTCAATAGTAATTACAGGAACGCCAGGTGTTGGAAAACACACTATTGGGAAAGAGTTAGCACAGAAATTAAAATTAGAAATAGTAGATATTAACGAGATTGCAAAAAATTCAGGATTATTTGAGGAAAATGACGAATCAAATGATGTGGATACAGAAAAACTCAAAGTAATTCTTAGAGAAAAAATTTCTGATAGACATATCATCATTGGGCATTTAGCACCTTACGTTTTAGATAATGAAAAAGTCAATAGAGTTATTGTTTTGAGACGAAATCCATATGATTTGATTCAAGTATATGATGAAAGAGGTTATTCAGATAAGAAAAGTAGAGAAAATGCAAGTAGTGAAATTTTAGGTGTCATTACATATGATGTCATAAACCAATTCCAAGACAAAGTTGTTCAGATTAATGTGACGGGAGGAAAGGTACAAGAGGTTTTGGAGAAAGTAAACTCAGCAATTTCAGGCAATATTGATACTGAAGAAGTAGATTGGCTTGAATTAGTTACAAAAAATAATGATTTGAAAAAATTTTTTGTTGATTGATTAAATAACGCCTTTTAATTTGAAAATATACTTGTTTGAAATATCAAAAACAGATTTGGCAGGCCGTATAGGAACAATAGATACTAACCATGGGAAAATTGAAACACCAGCATATGTTCCAGTTATTCATCCAGTAAAACAAACAATTCCTTCAAAAAAGATCAAAGAGATTGGTTTTGATCTAGTAATTACAAATGCATACATTACAAGAAACAACTATGGAGATAAAGCAGTAAAGAAAGGAATTCATAAAATTATTGATTACGATAGAGGAATAATGACAGATTCTGGAGGATATCAAGTTTTAGAATATGGAGATGTTCCAGTAGCACCAACAGAGATGGCAGAATTTGAACAAGGTATAATGACAGATTTTGCAATACCATTAGACAAACCAACAGGGTTTGGATTACCGATAAAAAAAGCAGAAGCATATGTAAAACATACTCTCAAGGTTTGCAAGCAAACTATTGAAGACAGTAAAGACAATGGACAAATTTGGATTGGTCCAATTCAAGGGGGAGAGCATTTTGATCTTGTAGCAAAATCAACAAAAGGGTTGATCAAAATGGGATACAAGATGTTAGCACTGGGTAGTCCAGTTGAATTTATGGAGTCATACGAATATAGACTGTTAGCTCAAATGATAATTGCAGCAAAAAAACAGATTCCACATAACATACCACTACATCTTTTTGGAGCAGGACATCCATTAACTATTCCATTTGCAGTTGCATTGGGTTGTGATACATTTGATTCAGCATCATACATGCTATATGCAAAACAAAACAGGTACATTACAGAGGACGGCACACGTGATTTATCAGACATTGTTGTTTTCCCATGTAATTGTGAAATATGTACAAAATACACCCCAGATGAACTACGACAGTTAGAATCTATTGAGAAAATAAACCAGATTGCTATTCATAATCTCCATGCAATAAAATTAGAAGTAGACAAGGTCAAACAAGCAATTCATGAAGGAAGGTTATGGGAATATGTTATCAAAAAAGCAAGAGCACATCCTAAATTATTTGAGATGGTAGAAGTAATGACAGAAAATTCAGAATTTTTGAAGATTGGAACACCAAAATTCAAGGAAAGAGCAATTTTTCTATTTGATAAGGAAGATCAATTTAGACCGGAAGTTCAAGTATTTCATGAAATTGTAAGGGGATTCAAATCAAAGAAAGAAAAAATATTGATTACAAACGAATCATCAACAAAACCAGGCTATCTATCTCATCAATTTGTAAATTTGTCAAAAAAACTCAAAGATTTCGAAGAAGTTCAAATTTGCCAATACAACCCTCAACTAGGATTAATTCCAATTGAGATTTCAGATATTTTCCCTGCTGCACATCACGAAACATCAAGAATGAATTTTGATCCTAAAGAATTTACTGAGTTTGAAAAAACATGGAAAATATTTTTTGAGAACAATAAATTTTCAGAAATTCGATACAACAAAGATGATGAATTTCTAAAATATTTTGTAAAAACATTACCAAAAAACATCAAGAAGAAATCTTTTTTGTAAATTAAAAATAAGAAAAAAGAATGTGCTAAAAGATTCAGCCTTATAGTGCTGCGTCTTCTGCCCAACCGTTGATGAAGATACCGTTTTTGTGAAGAGGTACTGGTTGTCCAGCAGTGTAATTCATTGGTCTCATCCAAAAGATTGATTTTGTTGGGCATACACCGATGCATGCACCGTCAGAAATACATCTCTCTGGATAAAATACAAATGCTTTACCTCTCTTCCAGCCTTCAACTGGTTTTACTCTAAGGACATCAGGACCAAGAGTTGTACAGATTTCTACACATAGTGCACATCCGATACATCTTTGTTCATCGATGTCTGGAAGTATTGCTATTGGCATTACAAAATAAACAATGCTTGGTTACTATTTAAACCATGATTGATATCCATAACTCTGTTATGAAATTTGATCGGCGGAAAATTATGCGCAGGAACCAGATTGAAAATTTAAAAAACAAAAAGATAACGTGAGTATCACGTTTATTTTCTCATTGCATCGATTTGACCAGAAGTAACCCAGTCAAGTAGTTCTGCAGAAGAAGGATTAAGGTCTGCTTTCTGATTCATCAGATTGTTAACCCAAATCCAGTTAATTTGGTTAAGAAGAGGTTTGTTTGCTTCGTCACCTGCACGTGTTTTAGCGACTACAGCTTGGTCTTGTTGTCCTAACCATTCTTGGAAGCTTCTTCCCATGAGGATCGGATCTTAGCTTGCACTAATTAAAGCTTTTGAAGATTATACACTAGACATAATGATCGGGTACATCTCAAGAAGGTTTTAACGTAGATGAAAAATCATGTTAATTCTTGAATGTTAAAGTTTTAGGAGCTGCCAACGAGGTAGGCAGATCAGGTTTTTTAGTAAATTGTAATGGAACAAATCTCTTACTTGATTATGGAGTATTATTTGGCAGAAGAGGTACACCTCCACAATATCCACTTCATGTAAAACCCAAGGATTTAGATGCAATAATTATCACCCATGCCCACCTGGATCATTCTGGAAACGTTCCATCTCTATTTGTAAGTGGAAATACAGATGTTTATGCAACTCCACCAACTTTTGATTTATCAAAACTATTGATTGAAGATATGCTAAAAATTGAAAAGAATTCGCATCCATTTGACCTACCAGAATTAAACAACATGATGAGAAATGCCAAAGAAATTGGATTCAAACAAAAAATTACTAAAGGTAATGCAACATTTGAGTTAAGAGAATCAGGACATGTGATTGGGGGCAGTACAGTTTTAGTAGAATCTGAAAATAAACGACTGTTCTATACAGGAGATATCAAGACAAACGGTTCAAGAATGCTTCGAGAAATGGATTTGGATATAGGAGAAATTGACTTGTTAATTACTGAAAGCACCTATGCCATGACAGAACAAAAACCAAGAAAAGAATCTGAAGCAGAACTAATAGAATTTGCAAACGAAGTAATGGATAGAAAAGGAATTTTGTTTATCCCATCATTTTCAGTTGAACGTTCTCAAGAGATTGCATGCATTCTAAGAAACGCAAATTTCAAACATAGAATTATCATGGACGGCATGGCACTAAAAGTAAATGAAATTATGTTTAAGCATCCAGAATATTTGCGAGATCCAAAAATTTTCTCTGATGCAATTAACAGAGCAACTTCAATTACAGAACATTCTGAAAGAAAACGTGCAATGGAGGAACCATGTGTTGTTATTTCACCTGCAGGTATGTTAGTTGGAGGAAATGCAGTTTTCTATTTACAACATCTAGCATTTGATGACAGAAATGGAATTGCGCTTGTTTCCTACCAAGGAGATGGCACACCAGGTAGAAAATTGCTAGAAACAGGAAAAGTATCATCAAGAGGAAAAGACATCAATGTGACTGCACAAGTAAAACAGTTTGAATTTTCAGGCCATGCAGACAGAAATGAATTATTTGATATGATTAAAAAAATCAAAGGAAATCCAAAGGTTTTGACTGTACACGGGGATTCAGAATCTTGTGATTTGTTTGCACAAGAAATTCATGAGAAATTTGGATTAGAGACACATTCTCCTGCAGTTAATGAAGAGATTCCAATCTAAAATGCAAATAAAGCAACCAATAGATGTTGAAAATTCAATAAACAGCGGTCAAGTTTTTCTTTGGAGAAAGAATAAAGAATTTTGGTACGGAGTAAACGGACAAGACATACTAGAAGTAAACAAAAATGGAAAAATAAAGTCATTACAAAATTACAAAACAGATTTTTTTAGAAATAATGATAATTTTGATGAAATTATCAAATCGATTTCAAAAGACAAGATAGTAAAAAATGCTGTAAAAAAATATCCAGGGCTTAGAATCATAAAACAAGATCCATTCCAATGTTTGATTTCATTTATCGTATCATCAAACTCTAACATCCAAAAAATTAAAACAAATCTAGAAAACATATCACAAAAATTTGGAGAAAGAGTGGAATACAAAGATCAAGAGTTTTTTTTATTTCCTAATGCAAAAACGCTTTCCAAAGCATCAATAACTGAAATTAAAAATTGTGGAGTTGGATATCGTGCAAAATTCATCAAAGAAGCCTCAAAAATTTTTGCTTCTGAAAAAATTATGATTGATGATTTGAAATCAAGTGATTATTTTGATGCAAAAAAGAAGATTCGCATCATTCCAGGCATAGGAAACAAAGTTGCAGATTGTATTTTATTATTTTCTCTTGATAAGTTAGAATCATTTCCATTAGATAGATGGATGATTAGAATTTTAGAGAAATATTATTCAAAAAAATTTCAAATAGATACCAAAACAATTACAGAAAAACAATATGATATTCTACATGAAAAGATTGTAGATTATTTTGGGCTATATGCAGGATATGCACAACAGTTTCTCTTCAAAATGGAAAGAGAAAATTATCAAAAAAAGTGGCTGTAAACCCTTAAAATGGTAATTAATTGCTAGGTTTTTGGGCCCATAGCTCAGCATGGATAGAGTGTTGGACTTCTAATCCAATGGTCAAGGGATCGAAGCCCTTTGGGCCCGCTTAACAAAATTATTTATTCTAATCAGAAGGTGTGTTTTTGTGAAAGATATAGAATTCAAGCTAAATTCAACTGATATCCATCCAAATTCTGAGATCAAAGGAGAGATTACAGTCTCTTATCCAGGCAGATATGATGGAGTAGTTATTAATACACAAATTTTGGATTCGAACGAACATATCACTTACAAATCATACAACGGAAAGACCATTTCAAATAATGTTGCAAGATTATTTATCAACAAAGATGTAATGTCAGAAAATAAAGCAGAATTTACTGCAGTAATAAAATTTGAGCCAACTCAAGAATACGAAGTAAAATTTAGAGCATCAATTATCGAACAACACAAAGAAATTGAGAGCCAAATAATTTTTGCAAAATATTCTGTCTAGAATCTGCTCTTTGCGATTGTAATTTCACCTTTCATCCAAGGATGAGGCTGACAGAAATAATGAATTACAGTTTCTTCTGTAAATAAGAACTCATAGGTATCCCCAGGTTTAATTACTCCGGGAGAACCAAAGTCACCACTATACCCATCAGTATATCGGTGATCAGGGGTTACAGTATGAGCAGTATCATCATTGTTTATCCACCGGACATTGTTTGTAAATGTCAGCAGCGCTTCAGCCTTTTGTGGAAGATAGTCATTACCGTCATCATTAACTGCACCTGGAACAATTTCAATTAGGAAAAATTCTTCTGCAGGTTCTAGAATTGCATGAGAAACTGATGGTTTTGCTAAAGATTCAGGAAGATAAAACGAAGTGTAAAAGACTACAGATGCAGATAGTCCAACAAGTAATGCAATAAGTCCAATACCATAGGCATGACTAGATGTTGGACTACTCATAATTTTTTTTCGCCTCTCAAGTTCTTATAAAGCTTGTTTGAAATTTTTGAGATCATGGTTTGTTGAGATCACCGGTACCAAGATTTGGATTATTGTCTGCACCAACTCCCAAGTCAGCTTGAGTTTTTGGTGCAGAAACTTCTGGAGCAATAGGTTTCTCTTCAGGTTTTTCTGCTGCAGTTTCACCTTCAGGAAGTTTTGCAGATTCTTCGGGTTGTGAAGATTCTTCTGGTTCAGCTAGTTTTGGTTTCTCATCAGATACAGGAGCTGGAGGAGCTGGAGGAGCATTCTTTTGCTGACTCATACCATATCTGTAGATATGGAAGAAACCAGCAAATACCATCAGTATCAATCCAACAAAGAACAAAGACATGTTGTTCATGCCAGTCAAAGCTGCATTGTATGCTGCAATGTTAAGGAATACTTGGAATGCTAGTAATGCAACAAGTAACCAGTTAATCCATTTTTCAGATAGATCTAAGGTTGCAACTTTCTGCGGACCAGTATTTTTTGCTAGTTTTGATTTTCTCTCTGCTTCATTTGCAAGTTTGATCATCATGTATGTAAATCCAAAACTCATAGGAACTAACAATATCATCACACTGTAAAAGAACACAGGATCAATTACCAAACGCTCAACTAATGGAATTGAGATGTCAGGTGAGATATAGAATCCCCAATAAGTTGTTACCATAATCTGTGCAAGGCTGGTAATTCCAAATGCAGTAATAATTGGTCTATCTCTCCAAGAGAATTTCTTGTATCTATCAATAAATGGAATCAATACAAACGATATAATGAATATCAAAGGCCACAGCAACCCTGTTACAAACTTATCATACTGAGTTCTCATGAATGCATAAATTCCAGTCAAATACCATTCAGGTACGGTTACACCAGGCGGTACGGTCGGCTCAAACTTGAATCCCAAATCAATTGGGAAAACACCACCAGTAATCAAAATTGCACCAGCAATTGCCATAACCATTGGTACATCAAATACCAAGAATCTTGGGAAGTGAACTGCCATCAATCCAAGCATAACTATTGGCAACAAGAACACATGTTGAGCATAGAATCTCAATACAAAGTCCGAGAACCCACTACCCAACGCCGCGTCACGTATGACAGATCCGGCCACTGGAATTGAAGTGGTTAACGACGCTGCAATACTAATTGCAAGTTGCGCTCTTTCAGAGAATATAACATCATATCCAGTAAATGCTTCTAAGATAGTAACAACGCCTAAGATAACACCAGTCATCCATAAAACTTCATTTCTAATTTTGTATCTTCCACTAAAGTATTGATAATACATGTGAAGAACAGCTAAGAGAACCATTGCATTAGAACCATGATAGTGTATGTTTCTAATGTGGAATCCAAATGGAACTTCATCGTTAATGAATTGAACACTATCCCATGCTCTATCCAATATCGGTTGATAGTAAAACATGAGCAGAGCTCCTGAAATTCCTAGAATGATAAACACAATGAATGTTAACATTCCCAAAAATCCAAATGGACTTACAAATCTTGCAGGAAATGAAAACTTGATTGCAGTAAAGATAGTTCTATCTACACCTTCCCATAACCAATAGAGAAATTCAACTACACCATTTCTTCTTGGCTCAAGCGAAACGGCCATATCCAATTACTCCATTTTCTTGCGCGTTAAACTTTGGGGGCAAGATGAATACTAATCCATCTGAATCAACTTCCAAAGTTAGTTTAGGTAAAGTGTTTGATGGTGAAGCTTGTACTGATGCAGGACCAACATATGCAGTTCCAGAAACTGGATCATACATACTTCCATGACATGGGCATTCACCTCTTTTTCGTCCCTCATCAGGCCAATATTTCCACAAACACCAAAGATGAAGGCAAATCATACTGAAAGCTCTAAATGCAGAAGGATCATTTTTTGCTCCACCTAATTCTTCAGGTAATCTAATGAATTGCCATTTACGAAATGCTTCAGCATCAAGTGCTGCATCACCGGTTGCAGGATATGTAATGACTTCAGCGTGATTTATTGGGTAAGTGTTAACGTTAGCTTGAGTGCCATCAGGTAGAATTACAGGTACTTTCTCAAGAGAAGCCTGATTTGGGTTTGGCATGAAATTACCAAATGGGACAAATGGAGCAAAAGCTAAACCAGTTCCTGCTGCACCCATTAACTTTAGAAAGTCTCTTCGGGATAATCCGGTAGACTTTTTCGTCCCCACCTCTGACATTCAAGCTGACGTACTCGCCAAATTGCTTATAAACCTTGTTCAGTTACTTTGCAGGTTTTTGTCTAATTACAATAATAGAAACAATTCCGATCGCAATTCCAATAGCTATTCCTATTCCAATCCCTACTAAAAGCAAAGAATCAGAGTCATTAGATGAAATTATGGTTTCTTTTACAATAGTTTCTTTTTCAATGGAAATAGTTTCATTTTTAGTGGTTTTCTCCAAGTCTGAAGACGTTTCATCTTCAATTATGATTTCTGAATTCTGAGATACTAATTCAGTAGAGATGTTTGTAAATTTTGCAGCTAATGTAATAGGTTCAGTTGTAGAATTTCCTCCAAACAATGTAGAGTGTGTCAACAATGTGTAAGTACCAGTTTGATTAATTGGCACATACAATACAGTTGATGTATCATCCTTGTTTTTTACTGGGAAAAATCCACCACCCTGACTAAATAGAGAATTTCCCAACCAATCAAGTGATGGCCATCCAAGAAAATGTCCAAACACTCCAGAAGGAACATTAGTTTGAATGATTTGTCCTAGAGGATCCATAACAAATACAGATAGGTTTGTATCATCACTAGTCCAGGAAAGTTCTATAGCTGCAGAATTTACAAATTCATTTTGTACATCAAAGTAATATTGTCGCCAATCACCTGCCATGTAACGATTTGTCATATCAAATGCTCCTTTGGTATATCCATTTCCATAAAGGACGTCATCATTTTGTTTTCCATGAATTATTATCGTTGAATCATTTTCGGTTATTGGTTCTTTAATTACAAATGATACTGGTGTGTTTACTTCATGCATTTTACTTTGAAAATTCAAAAATCCCTGATACACACCTGTTTCTAAATCAGTTGGAGTAACCAGAGTTACATCTACTGTTGAAACGCCATTAGAAGGAACAGTTATTGTTTCAGATTTAGGCCACAACATAGACCATTTAGTATTTTGATAATAACTTGCAGATATGGTATAATCCATTGATGTTGAATTTTGATTTGTGTTTCCTAACCAGTAAGAGTATCGTGTAGGAACTGGATAAACACCAACTAATGGAACACCATCAAATTTTTCATTTGGTTCTGACACTCGAATTTCTTGAACAGTTCCCCAAGATCCGCCTCTATTAACTAGAGATATTTCATCACTGGTAATTTTTGTATCATTATTGTTATCAAGCCAATCATACAAGTATAATGAAGAAATTTTAAGATCATCAGCATAAACATCAGAAGTACTATTCATAAATTGATCAAAAGGAAAATTTACGTTTAAGATCATTAAAGAAGATTCATCAGGGATGGGATTTTTTTCATCAAAGAAATCCTCTAGGTCTTCATGAGGTTTTACATCAGATAATTTTACATAATTTGGAATAAATGTATCAGTTTTATTCAAAATGGAATCGTGTTGACGAGGAGTTGTTGTTCCGTTAAATTGAGTATGTTTAATCAGAGCCAATGTTTCTGGTTTTACATCAACAATAATTTCATTTTCTGTAGGATTTGAGATAGTAAAAGTTGCAGTAGTTCTATCCCCGGCAATCAATTGTCCTCCAAACCAACTAGCCATAGGAAGAGAGTGTGAAGGAAGTTTGAATTGCTGAAAACCTATTGCAGTGTGATTAAAGTTTTCAATCGAAGGCTCAAGAATTTTTTTGAGGTTTTCATAAGAATTTTCATTAGTTACCATAAACACACCATTTTTTCCATGAACATAATCTAAAGCAGAGTTAACATTTGTCAAACCGGAACCTTGGGTAAAAGGGTCATTATTCATATCTACTGCAGTAGACATTAAGATATTTTTTATCATAAATGAATCATAGTCTTGAGATTGTTTTGTCATCTCTTCAATCAAAATGGCAGCACTTCCAGAAACTAATGGGGCAGCCATGCTAGTCCCTCCAAATAATGAAAAGGATTCATCCTTGGAATCTTTTGTAGTTTTTATCATATTTGAGGGAACAAATCCATGAGCACCAAGACTCATCACATCAGGTTTTGGATCACCAATTGCAGTTGGTCCTCGACTTGAGAAATCAACTACATGATTATAGTGATTAGTTGAATTACCAAATCTTGGTTGGTCTTTGAATGGACCATATCCAACAAAAACATTGTTAGTAGTAGCCCCAACAGTTATTCCAAAGGGAGATGCATTAGGTAGTCCAATTGTTCCATATCCATGACCAGAGTTCCCAGCACTAGATACCATTACAACTCCAGGATAATCATCATCAAGTGAATGAGGGGTTGAAAGAATACTTTGGATTAATGATAAGACATCCATTCCCGGTGCAGATTTGAATGATGGGAAATTTGAAATGCCCCAGCTGTTGGAAATTATATCTACTCTAGGTTTTCCAGAAAATTCCCAAATATTATCTCCATTTTCAAATCCTGCAGACCATAACCATGCATAAACAGTATCACCGAACCATAATGCCTTTACAGGCAAAATTTTTGCACCAGGTGCAACACCAGTTATTGAATATTTTTTAGTGTCATTGTAAATATCGTATGTTTCTTGTCCGCGAGAAACAATTGATGCAGTACTTGAAGTACCATGCCCCATAAAATCAGTCATTATACCAAAAAATTCACCATTAGGATCTAATGCAGGTAAAAGAGTGCCATTAATTGCATTTAGTTTATCATCAATTTCAGTGGAATTGTTTCTAATAACACCATAAACATCTAAAACTTGTGCACCAATTGTTCCAGCACTGTAATCAGTTTTTCCATCGTTGTTTGAATCATAAACAAGAAATTCGTTACCACTTCCCAAAACAATTGGTTTTTCATCAGTAAAATCAAAATCATAATTTGGTTGTTGCCCAGAAGGTAAGCTAAATCGAGTATAGTCTTCCCAAGAAGTACTCATATCAGGAATAATTGTATCATATACTCCAGGAATAAAAGAATCAACTACAAGAACAGGTACGACTTGAACTTTGGCAAGAGGTCCACTTAATCCTCCTTGATAAATTACACCAAGACGGTATTCTCCACTTTTTGATTTTATGTAATTTCTATTATCTTGTCCTATTTTCATATCTTTATCTAAAGTTCCTTTAAAAATTGGAGATGAACCAATTTGTGGAAAAAAGGAATTGTAAATTTGAATATCACTTCCTTTTCCTCCTTGAGAAAGATCAAGAAATATTCCTTCCCTAGTAACATATGCAGAAGAAATCATATGTTCTGGAATGGGTTTTGTATAATTTCGTATAATTTCATTTTCGTCAATATATGCAAAAAAAGTTGAATTGGTTAGAATAATTCCTTGTCCATCAGGATCAAGCATAAGAGGATGATTAAGTTCATCTCTAGCAAGAGAATGTTGTATGTCGGGGTTTGAAAAATCAACTCCAGTGTCTATAATTGCAATTACAGTTCCATTTCCTGATGCATTGTAATTGAGTTGTGCATTTTTTGATCCAGTGATTTCGCCAATTCGTGTAGCATCAACTATTTCATTATCAGATGAATGAAAATCTAATTTAGAATCTTCAATTATGTGAATTCCTTGGCTTGCCAATAATGAAGCTGATTTTTCAGATAAAAGTGAAACATAAAAAAATCCATGATCAGATTTTATTCCATATATTGAATTATTTTCTAAGTAATCATAATTTTGAGTGTTTGTTCCAAAAATCAAATAACGTTTAAAATGATTTTCTACAAAAAAATTTGAATCAACATCAATTATTTGAGAAGTAAATTCAATCGTTTGGGAATTATCTTGTAGGTATACATCATCACCAGTAAATGCATACGAATTTGCCAAAAAACTAGATAAAAGAAGGATTGAAAAGAAAATAGCCGCCTTGGGCATCAAATAATTTTTGCATCTAACATTATTATAACTATCTTCTTCGTGCCAAAATTGCAATCTGTAATGCAACTATGATTCCAATAGATGCTATGATTGGAAACAATAATGAGTTTAATTGTGATGAGGCCTCACTGATAAATTCTACAGAGGTAGAAATGGTACCAGTACTTTCATCAATTTTACTACTTGCAGTTTCCAGAGTGTTATCAAATCCTTCAATTTCAGATTTTAAAACATCCAGTTCTTTTGATGTATCATCTAAAATTGTATTTAGACGAATTATTTGTTCAGATATTCCACCCAAATCCTGACTTAAGACATTTGTTGCAGCAGAACCGTGAGATGTAGTTCCCTGGCTAAATGCTATAACGTGAAAGACATGAGTACCTTCTTCAATCGGAGTGTAATCTACATAGTATAATCCTTGATGGAGAGCTTTGAATGAACTAGTTAATGTTACAGTCATACCTGAAGGTAAATGAACATGTGTGTTTCCCAATAATTCTTTGATTCCTGCTTCATTTCCTATCAACAATCCATCGCTTGTTGTTTGTACAAATACTCGAATTGGCTGGTTTATTGCAGCAGTTTCAGGTGCAAAAACTAGTGTATTGACATGTCTTTCAACAGGGACATCAACAAGATCAGTGGTGGACGAAAATTTTACATCAATTGTTTTGGAAATTCCATTTTGTGCAGTACTAATTACTTCAACAGTGTATGTGCCGTAAGGTAAGTTGGATGAAGGTTGCGGCCATGTCAATAAAGAATGATTGTAAGAACCATCAGCATTAGTAGTTAATTGATCAAATTTTGCAATTGTTTCATCAGGTGCAAATAATCTTAAAATTAAATTTTCTTCAGGCAAACCAGTTCCATATATTTGAAGATTGTGAGATGGTGCATAGACTTTACTATTTGTATACAAACTTAGCCCTACAAATTCATCATCTGTTGTATCAAATTGGGCATAAGAATTAGGAATTTGAATTATTAGTAATATAGTAAAAAATAGAAACAAAATATTTAATTTCATTTTAATTAATTGCAGAACTTCTCCTAGATATTACTTCTGGAAAAATTGTCTATAACTTTCGTTAAGAGGGATTCAAAAAAAAGAAAAAAAGGATAGTGTGAACTAGTTTTTCTAACTTACGTTGACAGTTGTACTAACTGGTGGTGATAATGCCGTAGGATTATCAACAGACTCCCAAACGAATGCAGTAGCAGTGTATGTTCCTGCTTCAGTTGGAATCCATGATAAAGCTGGGCTGAATGATTGACCGCTAGATAGTGAACCTGTAATCCATGCTAGTGAGACTGTAACACCGTTTGCATCCTGAATCTGTACCAAGTATGCAAATGATTGCTCTCTATCCTGACCATTTGCTAAGTCAGCGCTGATTTGTACCTGTTGGTCAACGGAAACAGAATCTAAGCTGTTACCGAATGCGTCAACGGTTCTCAAGTTAGCAGCTGGTGCTCTCTCGAGAGGTGGTACTACAGTGCCAATTAGTGAAGTGGCAGTAATATCAAGTTCATCTGCAGTTGTGTATGGATCAGGTAGTGTATTGTCCTCATATTCTGCAGTGACTGTGTCACCTTCTGAAACTCTGAGTCTGTGACCAGATGATTCATCAAGGGTTGTGAAGAACACAGTTCCCTCAAAGATTCCGGTTGCCTCATTAGTCTCAGTTACAGTAAGATCAATACCTCCGGCATCGGAGTCAGACCATACGTCGACTTCGAAGTTGTCGACTGCTTCTGGATCTAAGTTCATGTCTGGATCAATTACTCTTACAACACCTGTTCCGCTAGCTGGATAGCTTGCCTCAAGCCATTGGACTTCACCGATGTTCCATCTAATGAGGGCAGAACCTACAATTGTCTCATCTTCAGAGAATTCGAAGGAGACAGTAAGTCCGTCATCATCGTCAGTGGCCAAGAGACCATCTGTTGGACCGCTACCAGAAGTGGTACCGGTTGCATCGCCAGTATTTCCATCACCATCAGCATCATGGGCAGTAAATCCTGTGAGGATTACTTCACCAGTAAAGATACCTGTGTCAGTACCAGTCTCGACGAGTTTGTAGTTGTCAAGATCAAATCCTCTGGTAGAGACCTTAATTGGGTCACTGTCAGTTTCTCCGATTTCGTCAACTAGGTCACTGTCAAAGTTGTGATCTGGTGCGACAATAGTGATGTATACTTTGTCAGTCCAAGAGTATACTTTTTGGTCAAGTTCTACAGTTGCTCCGAAGTTTGAAGTGTAGATTGTCAAGTTGACATCTTCATCTTCATCTCCTACATAATCAGATCCGGATGGACCCCAGTCAGTATACTCTAGGATGATTTCCTCACCTCTTTCTAATTTGTCATTAGAAAGTGATTCTGGAATTTCGATGACGATCTGGAAGATACCAGTAGAGTCACCTGTTTCTCTAAAGTCAGTTGGTTCTGGGTCAAATGCAGCTGCTGCGCCGGTTACACCTTTGTTACCCATGGTAGTGGTGGCGGCATCAGAGTCCCATTCGATCAAGTCCAAGTCATAGGTCTCAGCACTGTCATTGTCAAGATCAAAGTCTGGCTCAATGAGTGTTAAGATCATGTCTGAACCGATAATGTATACGGATTTGTCAGATTGTAATACACCGTTTCTTAGGTCAAATGTTGCAGAATCAGTAACAGTATTTGCATCACCAGATGCGTCAGCTGGATCAGTGTATTCTACTTGGAGAATATCTCCTTGTAAGATACAGTATTCTTGACCAGATGCTGCACCGTCGTCAAATCTGTTAGTGTCAGCCTTACCAGTAGTACCGTCTAATGCGGTATAGAGGGTGTCATGGCTGTTACATTGTGCTGATGCTGGACCGTCAGTGAATTTGATGTTTACATCCAGTTCGAAAATACCTGCATCTGGTGCGATTTCGTCCATTTCACCGAAGCTTCTGATGTTTGAGATGGTTCCATTGTTACCACCAACATCAATCTTTCCGGTTCTTTCAGAAGCGCCTGCATAGCCGAGAACTACACTATCAGAACCTCTGATAACAGAGATTTTGAGTGCATTATCTTGGTCCATTGCATCTTCACCAGCTGGGTTTTCATCAAAGTCTGGATCGTTAATTCTGACGTGGATAGTTAGATCTCCTGTAGGTAATTCTTCAGTGGAATCAATAGTACTAGTGATTCCAGTTGCGTGAATTGGGAATACTGATCTTCCATTTGGTGCTGCGTTAGCGGCTTTTGAAGAATCTGCTATTGTACCAAATGGTACTGGATAGACAGTTCTATCAAGGCTAACGGAACCGGTGTTTGCTCTAACACCTGCTGAGTCGCCGACTTCGACGATTTCACCAGATGCATCTCTGAAGTCAACATAGTTAACTTCGATATCGAGTCCGGTTGTTGTTTCTTCGTCACCTGCGTAGGTATATGGTGTTGTTGTAGTGTCAGAGACTCTACACCAAAATGATGGGATTTGGAAATCACCAACAAATACACCAGTTGCTGCGCCGGTTTCAACTAGAGTGAATCCAGTTGCTCCAAGTCCGGTATCAGTAATTCCTGCATTGCTAAGTTCAGTGGAACATGTGTCACTGTCATTACCAGTTGCAGTATTGTTTGCACCGTCAGGAGTTGACCAGATAACATCATCAAATGTAACATCTAATAATCTACCGAGTTCACCAAAGCTCAAAGATTGAGTTGTGGCAGAACCAACGGCGTCATCTGTTGCTTTTGAATTATCAGAAACAACAGTAAAGATGTCAATAAGATCAGAATCTACGTTAAGATCTAAGTCTTCTACAGTTATTACTACAGTGTCAGCAATCTTGTATGAATCAGCGTTTAGAGATACAACACCAGAGTGGCTTGGAGCCTCTTCTTGGTCAGATACAGGAGTTGTTACACCATCTGCACCTAAGTCATTATAGTTGACTCTTGGTGCATCTTCGTCAGTAAGATCCTCAATTACAATGAATGATGGATCATCTGCGATTGGTGTGATACCACTAAAGGTACCAGCATCCTGTATGTTAATTTGGTTAACCATGACATACTCAAGTGAACCTTCAAAGGTACTTGTGTTATCACCTGTTTCTTCAGCTTCAATTCTGATTATTTGGTTTGCAAATCTTTCAGAAGATTGCACACCATCATCAGTGAAACCAAATGAGAAGAAGTCCATGACGATTACTTCTTTGGCGGCGAGGTCGCCGACACCTGTGAAGTACATTGCAAATCCGATGTTTACGTTACTATCAGTATTGGTAGATCCGTAAACTGCATCAGATACTGCATTGGTCAAATCAACGTAAGCCTGTGAATTAGTTGAATTGCTGACTAACAATATTGCATTGTTTTTGTCAACATTTCTTGTATCGTTGTTAACCCATGGGAGAATATTTCCTGTGGTGTTAAGCAATGCGATACTTACTGTATCTGCACCTAATGATCTAACATCATAGTTAAAGAAGTTAAAACCGACTGCGGTGTTATCTTCATCAACTACAGTTTCTTTTAGGGTTTCCAATGTTGCACTACCGAGATCAATGATTGCAAAGTCAACATCAAAGTTTGCTGAACTATTGGCAGTCTGTGCAGAGATTAATCTCTTACTGAATGTATCAATAGATTCAGTTGAAGTGATGTTGGTTGCGCTGGAAAATCTAGTTACATTGATGTTGAGTGTAAAGTTACCTACTTGACCTGCTGAGGTGTTGTTTATTGCACCTGTATCAAAGATGCTATCATCACCATTTGTACCATTGGTAAAGATCAAGCTAGGGGTTCCACCCTCATCGATAGTAAATGGATCACCAGTACGGAGTGCTGGAATCAGGGTTACGTCTGGGTTGTTTAAGTCTAAGTCTTCATCTGCTCTGCTGTTTTTGTTTTGATCAGCATCAACGATGACTACTGGAATCTCTTGTCCAGAGGTCCATTCATCAGTCACTGGCTGAATATCAATACTAGCAAAGGAGAATCCTACAAGGATAGTTTGAGGTGTTTCATTGTAATCGAGTGATGCAGAGGTTCCCCTCTTTGCATTATCTGTAATCTTTAGTACTGACTTGTCAGACTCGTCATAAGTACCAAAGACACCACTGTTTGGACCTTGTTCGGTGATGGTAACTGGGATGGAACCTGTACCTAACTTGGCTGTCTCTGTTGAAATACCAAATGCAGATGCATTATTTGCATTAGTATTTGAAGAGGCATTAAGTTGGGTAAGGATTGAATCGCCGTTATCCTGAATTGTCACAACTGGTGTGCCAGAGCTTTGTGCATCGACATCTAATGTTAATACACAATTGTCCTCACACATCAAGCTGGACAATGTTGTTCTCAGGGTTAATGCGCTTCCACCGGAAGCACCGTTTTCATCGAATACTTGGTAAAATGTATCAACGTTGAAGGATGATGTAGTATTCTTCGTGTTGGTAGCAAATGTCCAAGAGTCTTCATCAGTTGGGTCAATGTTTAACCATAAGTCAGTAATTGTTGCGTGAACTTGTGATACTCTTGGGAATACAGTTCTATCTAAACTCAATTCGGCAAATTGATCAACAGTATCAAAAGTAAGTGTTGTTGATTGAACACCACCACCTTTGTTGTACTGTACGACAACGTTACCTGTTGGGTTTAATTCATAGAGCTGAATGAAAGGCCAGTTTGGACCGCTATTAGCTGTACCATTTTTTAGACCGATTTGGCCTACACTGACACTACCAGATGCTGCTACAGGATCTTTGGCTTCTCTTACAACGTTAATTGTACCATTAGCAGTTGATGCATCAAGTGTATTTGCTGCACATGTGGTAGTAATTGCACCACCACTGCTGCTACCGGTTTGTGTACCGTTACCAGTTGCTGTTGCATTTGCAATAGTAATTGGAATTGCGATACCATCTGTTTCAGTTGTTGAGAATCCTAAGGCTGCTGTACCAGATGATGATGCACAAAAGACACCAAAGTCCAATCCAGAATCTGCTGTTGTAGCAGTAGAGTCTGCAATTTGGGCTTGGTCTCTGTCTGCAAAGTAACCATACCAGTTACCATCAACTGCTTGGACCATTCTCAGGACCTTACCGTTAACGGTTACGTCTGGTTCACCTTTTGCCTCATCTGTATCATTGATGTCACTATCAATTACGACGACCTCAATTACTTGAGGTCCTGACATGTAGTTATCAAACTGTGAGTTTTCTGCGGAAACAAATAGGTTGGCGTTGGCGGCCATTGCTTCAGGCATTACACCTGGAATTGCAAAGGTAAGTCCACCTGCAACCATAATTGTCATTAATGTAAGACTAGTTATTTTACGTCCTATTTCGTTATTCATGTTATTGTAATTTTTTCTTCAAAGTTAGTATTTAACCGTAATGGACGAATTGTCCACAATTTTCCAAAAAATTGAAATTATTTTATTGATTTTTGATTATTGGTATAATTTCTATATTATTTGATTATAAAAATCATACTTTATTCCTAAAATATAATTATGATCGTTATATTTTTCAAAATTTTTACGTTATTCATGAAATTTTTATAACATATTTTATGCCTTGATCTCTTTACCTAAGAGGCAATTATACAAAGAAATTGCATCATCCTCATCTTTTGGTCCAACAACTACTGCAGACCCCTTTTTCATAAAACTTACAGACAAATCATTTGTTCGCATTGACAACCCCAAGTCACCCTGGTTATCTACAAGAAATCCTTTTTGTTTTGCAATGTTAGTAACTGCATCAACATCAAGTTCAAAAGTATCAGTTGGAGTAATAGAGTAAGTTCTCTTTCCTCTATTTCTTCCACACAATTCTTCTAAAATTAATTCTTCTTTTTGTACAACTTCAAGTTTCCCTGTTCCACAAATTGGACATTCGTCAGCTCTGAATGTTCTAGTACTATTGAAATCAAGACTTTCTAAATCAATATGTAAAATTCTTTCAGATAGATTTGGTTTTTTTCCAAGAATTATTTTTACAGCTTCTGCAACTTCAATTGCACCAACAATAGAAAGTATAGGGGGGTGAACACCTTCAATACTACATGTTGGCATTGTATCTTCGTTTAATTCAGGAAACATGCAAAAGTAACATGCGCTTTCTTTTGGCAATACAGTAAATGCTTGTCCAGATGTTCCAACTGCAGCGCCAGTAACAAATGGAATATTGTATTTTACACATGCTTTGTTTAGTGCATATCTAGCATTAACACTATCAAGTGCATCAATTACAACATCACATCCTTCAACAACTTCTAATGCAGTATAATCATTTATTGAAACAGCTAGAGCTTCAATTTTACAATCAGGGTTTAGTTTCTGTAATTTTTTTGCAGCTACTTCTACTTTAACCTGACCAACATCGTCTTCATCAAACATTATTTGTCTATGTAAGTTTGATAGTTCAATTACATCCCTATCAATAATTCGTAAATTTCCAACTCCCATTGTAGCTAGTCTAGAAATTATTGGATGTCCTAAACCTCCAGTTCCAACAACACACACTTTAGCATTTTTTAATTTTAATTGTCCACCATATCCAATCTCTTCAAGCATAACTTGTCTTGAAAATTTGTCAAGTTCTTTTGGAGAAAGTTCTTCAGAGCCACCAGCAACTGCAGGTAAAATATAGATTTCATCTCCATCTTTTAGAGCAGTTTCCATTCCAGAAGAAAATTTAGCATTTTTACCATTAATGTAAATATTAATCAATGAACGAGGAGTTCCATCACCTTCCAACACGCGTCTCTTAAAATCATCACCCATTTGTTCAGAGATTTTTGTAAATACATCTTGTAAGGAATCAGCTGGAATCTCTATCTTTTTTTCTCCTCCACCGTGATTTAACACAGATGGAATTGTAAATGTGATATTTGCCATTAGTTCACTACCGCCGATACTTCTGAAATGTCTGCCTTTAGTACATTTGGTTTTTCTAACACTTCCATAATTGATTCAGTTGCTTTGAGTCCGTTTCCAGTAACATAACATACAACTTTATCATTTTTGTCAATCTTTCCTTGTTCTACCATCTTCTGTAATACTGAAACAGATACTCCACCTGCAGGTTCTGTAAATATTCCTTCAGTCTTTGCTAGTAAAAGTATTGCATCAAGAATTTCTTTGTTATTACATTCTTCAGCAAATCCATTGTATTGTTCTAATCTTTTTAGAACATATCGCCCATCACCAGGATCTCCTATTGCAAGACTTTTTGCAACAGTGTCAGGATTCTCAACTGGAATTACATCTTTAGAATTTTTCTTAAATGCATCAACAACAGGAGCACAACCATGAGGTTGTGCTGCAATCATATGCATGTTAGATACATCATCAAGTAATGAAACTTGTTGTAGTTCTTCAAATCCTTTACATATAGCATTTAACATTGCACCGCTTCCAACTGGAACTATAAGTTGATCAGGAACATTCCAATCTAATTGCTCTGCAACTTCATAAGCTAATGTCTTTGAACCTTCAACATAATGTGAACGCATGTTAATATTTACAATTCCAATTCCTCTAGAGTCACCAATTTGAGCTGCAATTCTATTTGCGTCATCATATGTTCCATCAACTGCAACATAGTTTGCGCCATAAGATAATGCTTGAGCAATCTTTGCCATCTCAATATTACTTGGAGCAAATACATGACATGGGAATCCACCTTTTGCAGCATGAGCTGCAGTTGCAGATGCTAAATTACCTGTTGATGCACAGCCAACTGCAGATAATCCAAATTCTTTTGCTTTTGAGATTGCAACTCCAGCAGGTCTGTCCTTAAATGAAAATGTAGGATTTACAGAGTCATTTTTGATATAGAGATTGTTAAGATCAAGTGCTTTGCCTAGATTTTCAGCTTTTGTTAGAGGAGTTAGTCCTGCATCAATTGACACGATGTTAGATTTGTTTTCAATTGGCAGTAATTCAAAATATCTCCAGTATGTGTGTTCACGATTAGAAAAAGTATCTTTTGTAACTGTTGGAAAATCATATTTCACATCTAGAGGTCCAAAACAATCATCACAGATGTATTTGAAAGCAGTTTCATACTCCTTTTTACATTCCCTACATTGCAGCGAAGTTCTAGTCAAGATCAGTTTTTCCTCTTAAACTATAGATAAAAAATCCTAATATCAAGTTAAGTGATACTTAATTGAATACAACAAAAAATATAGTGAAAGATAGTAAAAATGTTAGAAAAATTATTTGCAATATCAAAGAAGCAATAAAAACTCGTTAAAAATCAAATTTTTCCAAAATTTTTTGATGAGGAAGGTTTTTAGTGATTTTTTTTCAATGGAGCATGTGAGTAATAAAGTCATAATTCCAATAACAGGAGTAATTATTGCAATTATTGCAATTGCTGTAGTTATGATAAATTTTGAACAACCAGAAACCATGGAAATTGAAGATACCATTGACAGAGAAATACAACCAGTTGAAGAGACCACGCCAGAAATTCAAGAAAAATTAGATGAAATTAAAAAAATAAATCTTGAAAATACATATTCTCCTAAAGATAGAGAATGGATTACATCAGGACCGTTTCAAATTGATCGAAGTGAGTATCTTCTAGGTGAAAAAATATTTCTGAGAATTGGGGGATTGGATTATAAAGAAAAAGGACAAGTAGTATTCCTTAGGCCATTAAACATAACTCATTATGAAGTTTATTGGTCTATACCATTTGATGGTGCAGATAAACCAGCATTTAATTATTATTTACAACCACAACTCTCAAAAATAAAAGGATATTGCAGTGTAGATGACTTTGTTGGTGATTGGAGAGTCGTTTTTAGAGGAACGGATTATCAAAATTTAGAATTTAAAATAATAGAAGATATTCTTCCAGGAGATGAAAATAATTATCAACCTGTATGCTAAGGAATTATTTTAATTCATTATGAAAACAAACTCTTTCACCAGTATGACATGCAGGTCCTGATGGTTCTACCAAGTAAATTATTGCATCAGAATCACAATCAACAAGAATTTCTTTAATCTCTTGTGTGTTACCTGATTCTTCTCCTTTCATCCAAAGTTTATTTCTAGAACGACTGTAAAACCAAGATTTTCGTGTTTTCTTTGCAAGTTCTAATGATTCCCTATTAGAATAAGCAAGAGTAAGAACTTCTTTGGTATTTGCATCTTGTACGATTACAGGTACAAGGCCACCACTTTTTTCAAAATCGATATCATCAATTGTTTTATCCATAATTATTCATTACAGAATTTCTTTATAATCGTACAGAGATGTTTTTGTCTCGAAGAATTTTTTTAACTTGATTGACAGACTGGTTTTCATAGTGAAAGATTGAGGCTGCTAAAGCTGCATCAACGTCAGATTTTACAAAGATTTCAGACATATCTTCAGGTTTGCCACAACCACCTGAAGCAATAACAGGTACAGAAACAGTATCAACTATTTTTTTGGTAAGTAAAATATCATATCCATCCTTAGTTCCATCTTTGTCAATACTAGTTAGAAGTACTTCACCAGCTCCAAGTTCGGTTGCTTTTTTTGCCCATTGAATTGCATCAAGTCCGGTTTCTTGTTTTCCACCATAAATGAAAACTTCAAACCAGAATTTTTTTCCATTTTCTTCAAACATTGTTTTAGTAGAATCTTCAGAATAGTTTCGTTTTGCATCTATAGCTACCACAACACACTGTTTTCCAAATATAGTCATGAGTTCAGTTAGCAATTCAGGATTTTTTACAGCTCCAGTGTTTACTCCAACTTTGTCTGCACCACTAAGTAAAATATTTCTTGCATCATCCATACTATTCACTCCACCACCAACAGTAAATGGAATATCAATTACTTTGGCAACATTAGATACTAATTCTTTGATTGTTTTTCTTTTTTCTTGCGATGCAGTAATATCTAAAAACACTAATTCATCTGCTCCATCTTTACTATATTTGGCAGCAAGCTCTACAGGATCGCCTGCGTCTTTAATTGATTCAAAGTTTAGTCCCTTTACAACTCGGCCATTATCTACATCCAAACATGGAATAATTCTTTTAGTTAACAAGTTGTTTTGCCTCCTCAATGGAAATTTTATTTTCATACAATGCTTTTCCTAGAATTACAGCAAATGCATTTTTTCTTTGTACATCAGACACATCATCAATATTTGAAATTCCACCACTTGCAATAACATTTGCATTTTGTACAGCACATGCTTTTTCTAAATATTCCAAGTCTGGTCCTTCCAATGTTCCATCTTTACTTACATTTGTGAGTAAGAATTCAGTAAATCCCATACTCACAAATTCATTTATTGCATCTAGCAAAGGAGTCTTCGTACTCTCTTGCCAACCATGAGTAACAATGAATCCATCTATATGATCAACTGAAATTACAATTTTTGAAAAATCATATTTTTTGGCAATTCGTTGTAACATTTCTTTATCTTTGAATGCCATAGTACCAATTACAACTCTATTTGAAAAAGAAATTGCTCTATCAATAATTTCTTCATTACGTAAACCGCCAGCTACCTCAACAGGAATTGATAGTTCTTTAGAAATTTTTTCAATCAAATCCAAATTACTGCCAGTCCCAATAGTAGCATCCAAATCAACAATATGCAACATATCCGCACCTGCTTTTTGCCATTTTTTGGCAACAGATACAGGATCATCACTGTATACAGTTTTCTGTTTAGGATCTCCTTTGTATAGTCTGACTACTTGTCCGTCCATCAAGTCAATTGCAGGAATTATTTTCATTTTTTGCACTCTCGCAAAAAATTCTTTAGCATTAATGCACCTACATCACCAGATTTTTCTGGATGAAATTGAGTTCCAAAATAGTTATCCTTTTGAACTATAGCAGGAACTTTAACGTCATAATCAGATTCTGCAACTATCACATCCTGAGTTGTAGGATTTGCCCTATACGAATGCACAAAGTATACCCAAGAGCCATTTTCTACTCCTTCAAGAATTTTATTTTCTTTTTTTATCTCAAGTGCATTCCATCCCATGTGTGGAACCTTTAGGGTGTCAGGTAAAACGATAACATCACCGTTGATTATTCCAAGGCCTTCTTCTTTTCCTTCTTGACTTTTATCAAAAAACATCTCCATACCTAAACATATTCCAAATACAGGAGTATCACCTACAATATCAAGAAAATCTACAGAATCACGATTGATACTTTGTATGGCAGGATCAAAATTTCCAACTCCGGGTAAGAAGATTCCATCATATCCTTTTAGCATGTCAACTTTAGTTTGAACTTCTACTGTTGCATTTTGTTTTTCTAGTGCATTTTTGAGACTGAAAATATTTCCAGCTCCATAATCAAATATTGCAATCTTTGTCATTACATTGCGCCTTTTGTACTTGGAATTCCTTTTTGTTTTGAATCTTTTGAGCACGCGATTCTAAATGCTACTGCAAGAGATTTCATTGCAGCCTCTACTTTGTGGTGATCATTATCGCCATACTTTACAGTAAGGTGAATACAGCTGTTTAGATTCTGTAACAAAGATTGGAAAAAGTGTTCAAGATCTTCTTTGGATACATCCTCAATCTTTGTTCTCTTTATAGACAAAGTCAACTTGTAAAATGGTCTTTTGACTAAATCCACGGAAGCTTCAGCTAGAGACTCATCCATTGGGACAGATGCATAGCTAAATCTAGTAACACCAGATCTATTTCCTAATGCGTCATCTATTGCATTTCCAATTGTAATTGCGGTGTCTTCAATCAAGTGGTGTACAATATTGTCTTTTGATTTTGCTTTTACCGTTAAGTCTAACATTGCGTGTTTTCCAAATGCAGCAATCAAGTGATCAACAAAGTTTACACCGGTAGACACACTAGTCTTTCCAGTACCATCAATGTTGACATTTACTGAAACATCAGTTTCTTTTGTTTCACGTTTGATTTTACTAGAGCGCTTTTTCATTTTATCACCAGAGAATACTGTTACTTTATCAAACTAAATTTAATACCTTCGGAATATCATTTATCGATTCTAATATCATCTCTACGCCTGAATCGGCAAATAGTTTACGCCTATCTTCAGGATTTGTACTTGTTCCCACAATTGCACAAAAGGTTGTAGAATGTCCTGCTTGTGCTGCATCTTTTGCCATCATGTAATCTTCCATAGAATCACCTACATACAGACAGTTTTTTGATTCCATAGATTGTATAGCACGGATTAAAGTTGCAGGATTTGGTTTTGCTAGTTCTCGTGGTTCATCTTCTAAAAAGGCAGAGTTTTTTGTATCAAAGTAATCCATCATATCTTTTAGAGAATAACGAATAGATTCAATTCCTCTGCCTGTAACAACTGCAATTTTTTTTCCAAATTCTTTTTGTAAAGTTTCTAATAGAGACACAGATAGTATTACTTTGTCATTTGAAATCATTCCTTCTTCAGAAAATTTTGATTGTTTGTCAAACAATTTTCCATAAAGTTCAGGTCCAAAGAAAAATTGATCAAAAATAGAATAAACAGGATTGTTGTGTCTGTCACCTAATGAACCAAGTTTGGATAAAAATTCTGAAACATCATAGATAGATTCAAGATATGATTGGACAGAACGTATTCCAGTTTTGTCAGTATTTGAAATTACATCATAGATAAACTCTGAGGGTTTTTTGTTTAGTTTGTTAGCTGTATACAATGATAATATTGCAGCGTATACCAAATCAACCTCATCATTGAATCCTCCAGATGATTTGAATCCATCAATTATCTTGTGATCAATAGTTATAGAATCAATTTTTGCAAATTCTTTTAGAACATATCTACATGTTTTATCAATTGTTTTATCATAAGATTGTGTAATATCAACTAGAACACCATCACAATCAAAGATTATTGAATCAAATTTTTGACTATCCAATTTTTATCCTAAAAGATCACGTATTGCTAAAAGGAATTTTGAATTCATTTCCTTGGTTCCAACAGTAACTCTCAAGCATCCTGAATGTGAACCAATCTTACCTAGTTTGCGTATAGAAATCCCTTGTTCTACTAGTGCAGAGAATACGCGTTTGTCTGCGCCTTTAGCATCAAATAGTACAAAATTAGCATTGGAATCAAAAACAGTAAAGGCATCATACTTGCGCAAATTCTCAATAATTTTTTTACGCTCAGATTTGATGATTTCAGATGCCTCTTTCATTTGATCAACTTTGTCCAAAGAGGCAATTCCAGCCTCGATTGCCAATGTATTGAGAGGATACGGATATTGTAATACTTGGTTAAAGACTTCAACTATTTTCTTGTTTGCAACAAAGTATCCTATACGTAAACCTGCAAGTCCAAATGCTTTGGAAAATGTTTTGACAACAATTAGGTTATCATATTTTTTTGTCAATGAAACAATTGATGAGTCACCAAATTCACCATATGCCTCATCAATGATTACCAATCCATCAAATTTTTTGATTAAAGATTCTAGTTGAGCTTTTGAGAATTGAAATCCAGTAGGATTGTTTGGAGAATCCAAATAAAGAATGTGACATTTTTTCAAGTTTGAATTGAATTTTTCAATATCAAGTTTCATGTCAGATGAAAATGGAATTTTAGTACAAGGAATAGCATATAGTTTGCATCGTTCTTCAAAGAACCCAAATGTTGGATCAGATGTTAAAATCCTAGTTTTCTTTGAGGCCATATTTGCTAAAAACAGATCCAAGATTTGGTCTGAACCATTTCCAACACCAATCATATTTTCAGAAACTTTGAGATATTTTGCTAGTTTTGATACTAATTTTTCAACTCCTCCTAATGGATATTCTCTTACATCAGAATTTGATTTTGCATAAGCAATAACATCTTGTTGGAATTTTTTGCTTATTACAAAATTCTCATTTGAATCCAGTTTTAAAACATCATCAAATTTTTCAGGTTTTTTGTAACCACCTAGTTTTGCAAAGTCTTCTAATTTTTTTTCATACCACGAATTTTTCATTTCAATCTACCTCTTACTGCTTCATAGTGATTTGGCAATCCTTCTGCTAAAGTTAGATTCTTCATAGATTTTGATATTTTCTGCAAATCTTTTTTGGTTGTTTCTATCTTTGTTAAGAGCTTGACAAAGTCTAGCACAGACAAAGAACCTCTCGTTTTACCAAATCCATTTGTGGGCAGAATGTGGTTTGAGCCTAACAAATAGTCACTAGCAGAAGAAGGACTGTTTTTTCCATATAATATCAAGCCAGGATTCTTGATTTTATTCCATTTTTTAGGATTTTTGCTGATAATTTCCAAGTGTTCAGGTGCCAGATCATTTGCAATATCGATAATATCAGAGGGTTTGCAAACACCAATGAACCCATTTGATTCAAGACTAGATTTGACAATTTTTACACGTTGAATATCTTTAAGTTTAGAGTTTACACTGGATTGAATTTTTTTTGCGATTGAATTTGACGTAGTTAATGCATAACAAAATGTATCTGAAGAGTGTTCTGCTTGGGAAATAAGGTCTAATGCTGCGACATCAACGTCTGCTGCAGAATCAATTACAATTCCCAATTCAGTAGGTCCTGCCATCATATCAATAGACACAATGTTGCTAACAAGATATTTTGCCAAAGTAACAAAAGCACCACCTGGTCCAACTATCTTGTTTACTTTTTTGATAGAACGAGTACCATATGTTAATGCAGCAATTGATTGCACACCGCCTGTTTTGTAGATTTCAGTTGCACCACAAAGATCAGCTGCCACAATTGTTAAAGGATCAATATTTCCTGAAGAGTTAGGTGGAGATACAACAACAATTCTTTTTACACCTGCAATCTTTGCAGGTACTACGGACATTATAGCTGAACTAGGATATCTTGCTGCACCACCTGGTACATAACATCCTACACTATCAATTGGGACAAATGATTTTGAGAGTTTTGTTCCATTTGATTTGATAGTAATGTCTTTGAATTGACGTCGTACTGCAGATTCTGCTTTTGATAATCTTGATTTTGCAAGTTTGATTGCAGAGATGTCTTCTTTTGAAACTTTAAAGTATGCACTAGCAATGTCACGTTGAGAAACTCTTAGTGATGAAACTTTTGCGCTAAACTTTTTTTCATATTTTTTGACAGCAACATCACCATTCTTCTTTACATCTTTGAGAATAGATTTTACAATTTTTTGGTTCTTAGAAGAGTCTTTTGTGCCTATTTTCTTTAGGAATTGTTCTGTATTATTTATCGAAATGATTTTCATCAATTTTCTTCGTCACGTTTGATCTCCTCAAGTTCCAGTATTTGTCGTGGTTCATGCACTACTAATCCTTGTGCAATCTTTCGCAGTTTTGGAATTATTTTGTGGAAATCTGATTTTTTGATAATAGTATTAACTCCGTGCCAACCAGCTTCACTTAGTGGACTAATTGTAGGTTTTTTCAAAGATGGTATCTGTTTTAGTAGTTTTGGTAAATTTTTCTCTTCTACATTTAGGTAAATGTGTAGGTATTTTTTGCCATGTACTGCTCCTCGCATCAATGTAACAATATCAAAAATCTTTTCTCGTTTTGCTTTGTCTTTGAGTGATTTTTTGTTTACTATCAAGTGTGCAGTCGAAGTAAGAACTTCATCTACAATCTTTAGTTTATTTTGTTTGAGAGTAGTTCCAGTTTCAGTTACATCCATTATTGCATCTACATCCTCTGGAGGTTTTGCTTCTGTAGCACCAAAGGATAGATGAATCTGAACTGATTTGTTAGTTCCAATACGTAACCAAGGAGTAACAATTTGTGGATCTTTATTTCCAAAATATTTTTTGTAAGATTTACAGCTCTTGATAAAACGAGATGCAGTTGTAAGATATTCTGAAGATAGTCTCAAAGTCTTTTTCTTTTTAGCATAATCCGCAATCATCGCATCAAGATTCTTGTATCGATAATTATCTGGAAATGCAATAACAAGTCTAATTTTTCCATATTCCAAGTCCAAAATTGGTTCTACATCAGATTTGGTTTCACCTACCCAATCCTTGCCAGTAATTCCAACATCATACAATCCTTCATTCACTAGAGTTGGAATTTCTTGAGGTCTTAGCATTTTTACAATAATTTTTGGATCATCAAGATATACACGATAGGTTCTGCTCTTACGATTTACCTTAGTCCAAGATCTCTCTAAGAGCTTGAATGTAGCATCCTCTAGGCTTCCCTTTGGAATTGCAAATCTGATTTCGGACATGGTATCTCCTTTCAATCTGTCTATATAATAACGTCATTAATTTTGTTCAAGCAGTTCTTTTGCTCTATTTACTGAAATGTTGTTTTCTTCAATCATCTGAGAAACTATCTTGTCAATTTGTTCAGTAGAAGCACCTGCTGCAGATGCTAGATTCCTTGCATGTAGCCTCATGTGTCCTTTCTGAATTCCATCAGTTGCAAGTGCCCTCATGGCACTAAAGTTTTGAGCCAATCCTGTTGCAGTTATTATACATGCCATCTCTTTTGCAGATTCTGCGCCTAAAATTTTAGTACAGATTTTTGCAACTGGATGAACATTGATTATTCCACCTACAATGCCAACAGATAATGGGATTTCCAATGTACCAACAAGATTTCCATCTGAATCCTTAGTCCACTCTGATAGCGACCGGTATTGTCCAGAACGTGATGCATATGCATTTGCCGCAGCTTCAATTGCACGACTGTCTTGTCCTGTAGCATTAGCTACTGCAATAATTCCATTCATAATTCCTTTGTTGTGAGTTACTGCTCTATACACATCATGTTTTGCAAATTGATATGCATGAATCATGTTATCTACAACTTTTTCGCCTCCAACTGATTCTTTGTCAAATACAGCAGTTGCCTTTACCATTCGTCTTGTGGAATAGTTTGATAAAATTCGAAGAAGTGTTTTTCCACTAGTTAATTTTTCAATTAATGGTGCTACACCTTCACACATCGTATTAGTAACATTTGCACCCATTGCATCACCCACATCAATTAATAATTCAACAATTAACATTGGTTCAAAATCAGTATCAAGTTTTTTACAAGTAATCTCTTTTGCACCTTTTCCCATCTTAGAAAGAGTATTACTTTTTGAATTTGCAAGTTCTAGAATTTCCTTAATGTTTTCTTTAATTTTAGAAATAGCATTATCAATATCTGTGCCTAAAACTTGAATTTGCCCAATACTGTAGGATTCATCAGCTACTACTGCAAATCCACCTTTAGGTCTTGCAAGTTTTGCTGCTTTTGATGCTGCTGCAATCACAGAAGGCTCTTCAATCACCATGGGAACAAGATAATCTTTATTGTTAATTTTGAAGTTGGTTGCAACTCCTAGTGGAAGTGAAAATGTTCCAAACGCATTTTCCACCATTTTGTCTGCTTTATCAAATGTAATTCCGCCATCTGGTAGTTCTAATGATTTTACGTCATCTTCTGAAAGATTTGCAAAATTTTTGATAACATCTAATCTTTCTGTTCTTGTTTTTTCAAAAAATTTTGAAATGGACGAATCAGGCATTTTATTTCAATATCCTCAATAATTTATCATCATTAGCAGCTGGAAAACCTTTTCCATCAGTGTTAGAAGTAATCACATAGAGATATCCATCAGGACCTTGAACCACGTCACGAACACGTCCAATTCCACTAAGAATAGATTTTTGAGAACTCAATCCCTCATCAAAATCTACTTGATAGACATTTGATGCCCTCATTGAAGCCATAATGAAAGGGAATTCAAAATCGAATTTGTCACCAGTATAGTACAAGATTCCTCCAGGCTCTATGCTTGGATCATAACAAAGAACAGCATTTTCAAAACTTTCATTGCCAGAGCATTCTTGTTCTGGCCAACCATAATTCTTACCTGCCAAAATTATATTGATTTCATCATTTTTTTCAGGTCCAAATTCTGATACATACAAGTTACCATTATTATCCCAAGTCATTCCTTGAGGATTCCTGTGTCCTAAAGAGTATACAGGAGAATTTGAAAAAGGATTATCGTCAGGAATTGAACCATCATCGTTTATTCGTAAAATTTTACCTGAAAGTGAATCAAGATCTTGCGGTAAATGAGATGAATCAGATGTAGCACCTGTACCTACATACAACTTTCCATCAGGTCCAAATTTGATAAAACCACCATTTGTAAAAGAAGACCCTGGAATTTTATCAAAAATAGTTTCTGCATCTTGTAATTTATTTTCAGATTCGGTTATTCGTAGTATTTTATTCCACAATGCTTCATCTTCTTCATAAGTCAAAAATACATAGAGGTAATGGTTCTCTGCAAAATTTGGATGTAAATCAATTCCTAACAATCCACCATCAAAAACATTAGCAGAACGAAAAGTAGCAAGTGGGGATTCTAGTTGAATATCGTTTTCAATTACTACAATAGAACCATCTTTTTCTGTTACAAAAATTCGATTATCAGATACTGCAATTGAACGAGGCTTTTCTAGATTCTCTGCTAAAATATCAAAGGAGTCATTTTTAGAATTAAAGTTAGGTTCTGGTAATGGAATAGGATCTGATGGAAGTGTTAAGGTGTATACAGAAAAAGCAATTGCAACAACAACAGCTACAATTGAGATTCTTTTATCCATGAAAAATCAAGTTATTCAAATCATATTAATTACTTTCAAGAATTCAATAAAGCGTATATACGGCTCGTGTTAATTTCTCAATCAGCGGGGTGGGGAAGCCAGGTCATCCCGGCGGGCTCATAACCCGCAGTTCAGTAGTTCAAATCTACTCCCCGCTACTTAATTTTGATAAACACAAAACCAAGATAGAGAATTTTTGAAATTAGTTGATTTGTTTTGAATGCCTTGTCTTTGTTGAGGACGTGTAAGGTGTCTATGAGCAGAAATTTTTGGCAAATACAGTTGTGGGCCTAGGTTTCTAGTAACTATTTCATTTATTTTTCTTGAAGATTTTTTTCCACAGCGAATGCATTCAAATCCTTGTCCCTTGCCTTTAGATTTCATTTTTTTAGTACATTTTTTACAAATTGGATTTGATGTCTTGGTTTGTTTTTTAAGAGAAATAATTTGAATAAATTCAAGATTAATTATTCGAGGGAAATTTTTTGAAGCCTTTCTAACTCCCCCACCCACAGAAATTTTATCGCCTTTGATCAAATTTGAAGCAATAACAGACATGCCCGTTGGTTTGTAAACTGCGCACCAAAACTCATTACCATTTGAGAGGATTTTAAAAAATACATGTCCTCCTTTGGCAATTCTGGGGGAATTTGAAACAACTCCAGTTAATTTTCCAGAAGCATATGGTTTCATTGTTTCAAAAGTAAGTTCATTCTTCAAATGGTCACCAGTTCCTTGATTAGATTTGAAGATCATGTAACCATCTAGTTTTTCTTCACTTTTTAGAATCTTAGATGCAGAAACTAGTGCATCTACATTTTCACCACGGACACCAAAAAATACAGGATCTGGACCGTGAGGAGTGATTAAAACTCGCCCTTTTTTTGTATCAAAACTATTGAAAGTGTCAGGATAGGTTTTTTCTTGCATTTCCTTAACGCTTTTTGTTGAAATTTTTCTTTCTTTTCCAAATTTTTGTTTTTTACGATAACTCAATAGCTCTAGTGTATGATCATTAAAATCATAACCTATTGCACCAATTGCACCAACCAATCCTTGTCCATTTCCTTTGTAGAAATATTCAAGATTGTTTTTTTTAGCAAACTTTTTTGCGTTATTTCGATTAATTAATTGCCATAAAGCTAAATTACTAAATTTTGTAAATTCATTAGGAATTGAATCACTTTCAAAAAAAACTAAACCAGGATTTGCTCCATTTTTTGTATCAGAATATTTTGAAACAAGATTTTTGATTTGATTTTTTATTTTTGATGGATTACTAGTCTTAATTTTGATAGAAACTGCTCCATTTCCACGTGTTTTCCATGGAATGTTTGGATTGAATCGAATTAATCTTGGAAAATCAAGAAATTCAGTTTTCTGTTTTTTGAGTAAATCTACTACTTTGTAAGCCAAAAAAGTAGTACACATTCCTTTTGGAGAATCAGTATCATCAAAGCCAATGTTTAGAACAGTTTTTTTTACCACGTTTTTGGTAACTAATTCAGACATTTTTAGTTGTTGCAAGATACAGTTGGTTTAAATTAATAAAATAACATTTCAAGCTAAATTGATTGTAATAGATGAGAAAAGGATTTTTCAGGAGATAGAAGAAAAAAATCCTGCATCAGTTTCATTAAATGGGCCAGATGGAATTTTGCCACAAGTACAAGAAACTGCAAAAAATATTACAAAAAAATTTGGCATTCCAGCATATGTTCTAGCTGATACAACTTGGGGAACGTGTGATTTGAATTCAAATGGTTCCAAAGTTCTTGGTGCAGAAATTCAATTCAACATAGGTCATACAATAAACACTGAGACATATGAAAAAAATTTGATTCTAATTGATGCTTATGATGATGTAGAATTTGACAGTGTAGCAAAAAAATGTGCAGAATTACTGAAAGGAAAAGTAATTTCTCTAGTAACAGATAGTCAACACTTGCATCAAGTAGATAAAGTTGAAAAAATTTTAACAGAAAATGGAATTACAGTAAAGATTGGAAAAGGTAAAGGACAGTTAAATGATGGACAAGTATTTGGTTGTGAATTTTATCCTGCAACAGATCTAAAAAAAGAAGTAGATGCATACGTTTTCTTGGGACAAAGTAATTTTCATGCATCGGGAATTGCATTATCCACAAATCTGCCAACATATGTTTTAGATCCTTACTTTAATGAAGTAAGAGAGGTTACAGATTTTGCACAGAAATTAAAAAAGAAAGCTACTCTTGCAATATACAAAGCAGCTGAAGCAAAAACTTTTGGAGTGATTGTGGGATTGAAAGAGGGTCAATTATCAAAGGTTTTTGCATTAAAAATCAAAGAAGAGTTGGAGGCAGAAGGAAAAGAAGTTCAATTATTTGCATTGACAGACATAACAAATGACAGATTAAGAAATCTAAAAGGAATTGATGCTTTTATTCAGGTTGCATGTCCTAGAATTTCTACAGACAATCAGTTTGACAAGCCTGTTTTATCATCACCTCAGGCTAATGCATTGTTAAAAATTCTTAGAAATGAAAGTATTGAGGGGTATTTAGAAATCCCACATTGGTTATGATACTAGTTTTTGAAATTTAGGATTATCAGATAGTTTTTCAAAAGATTTTGATTTTTGTGCTTTAATTTTGTATTGCTTCCCTTGAGAAATTGATTTTTCAAGTAGCAATAATGAATCGTCTACTTTTGAAAGCATTGCCAAACTACAAGATTTATCAAACAAGACATCACCGTTTTCAGGATAATCATTCAAAATTATATCACAACAAGAAATAGAATCATCATATCTATCCATAGAAAATAGAATTCTTTCCTTGTGATATAACGCAATATTGTATTTTGGATTAGACTCTAAAATTTTATCACATATAGACAATCCTTCAGAAAGATTTCCTTGTTTTCTAAAAGAAGAGATTTTGTTTACCAACACAGAAAGATCATCAGGATAGTTTTCAAGTGCCAAATCATAGCACTTCATAGCACTTTGATAGTCCTTTAGTTTACTTAGGGCATATCCTTTGTTGTTAAGAGAACTCAGGTGTTTTGGGTTTTCATCTAGAATTTTGTCATAATAAGCAATTGCTTCGGTGTACTTTCCTTTTAAAAATAATCTATTTCCTTCATCTAAAATTGAATTTGTTTTTGGATCATCCATGAATAATCAGTTTGGTTTCATAATGATTTTTCCAAAAAGTCCTTTACCTTTTAGCATCTTTGTATGGGCTTCAGCAGCTTGCTCAAGCGTATATTCAGAATCAATTATGGATTTTATTTTTCCTTTAGACATCCAATAAAATCCCTCTTCAAGCTCAGCTCTTGTTCCCTGAGTTGAACCCAAAATGTTTAGTCCTTTAAAGAAAATATGTCTAAGATCAGTTTTTGCCATATAACCAGTAGTCGCACCAGTAGTAATCACAGTGCCTCCATAGTTTAGAAGAGTGAGTTCTTTGTTCCAATGAGAGCCTCCAATATGTTCAAAAATTACATCTACACCAGGAACCTCCCCAAATGGTTTTGGAAGTTTTTTTGCAATTGCTCTTACTTCTTTATGCCAGTCTTCTTTTCTATGATCAATTGCATAGTCTGCTCCAAGTTCAAGTAGTTGATCTAATTTATCAGGACTAGCAGTTGCAATTACAGTACAACCAAAAAGTTTTGCAATCTGAATTCCATAATTTCCAACACCAGAACCTCCGCCCATGATCAAAACTAATTGTCCAGGTTGAATTTTTGCTCTGCCAACTAACATATGCCAAGAAGTTAACATGGTCATAGATGCAGCTGCTGCTTCTTCATATGATATTCCTTCAGGGATTTTTACAACATTGACTTCTGGAAGATGAGTATATTCACAGTATCCTCCCCAAAGAGGACCTGTTTCAAATCCCCAAATGGTTCGTTTTTTACAATCATATTCGCGTCCGGATGTACATCTCTTACACACCCTACAAGACATGTTTCCATGTGAAACCACTCTATCACCTACTTTGAAATTTTTTACATCTTCACCTACTGCAGTTACTTCACCTGCGGCATCAGTTCCAGAAATATGAGGTAAAGGAATTGCAAGAGGTTTGCCTCTCATTCCCCAAATATCATCATAATTTAATGCGGCTGCCTTTACTTTGAAAACTACTTCGTTTGATTTTGGTTCAGGAATTGGCAGATCTTTAATTTTTAAAATTTTAGAAAAATCATCATCAGTAGTATATTCTTCATAAACTAGAGCCTTCATGATTTTTTTCATATGTGTGTAAATATATGATTTATCCAGATCATTTGGGCCATAAACAATTATAATCACAAAAACAAGAATTTCAGCATGTCTGAAAATGCAACATATCCAGGTGAAAAAATAGCATCTATTGAAGAATATGAGGCAGGATACAATGCTTTTGATGATGGAGATATGGTCAGAGCAGCAACTATTGGCCAAAAAGACATCGATAAAACCACCAGAACTGCAAATATCAATCATCCAAAGAATCTATCCATACCAAAAGTAGGAGATGTTGTAATTGGAACAGTTGCAGCAGTAATGTCATCTATGATTGCAGTTTCAATTGATTACATTAATGGAAATCCAACTACATCTAAAGTTGAATGTGTATGTTCTACAAGAAACATTAGAAAAAGAAATATCGCACTAGTAAACGATATAGCAAAATTAAAAATTTTAAATCATCTTAATGGTACGATTCATGCAACAATAGATGAGTCAAGTTTAGGGATACTATTTACAAAATGTCGCAAATGTGGTGGAAAAGTAGTACCTATGCGTGATGCTATAAAATGTACAGAGTGTTCATGGATTGATGAAAGAAAACTATCTGCAGACTTTGGTAAAAGCGATTTCGTAAAACTGAGAGAATAAAAATGATTAATGTATCGTTCCAAGGTGAACGAGGTGCATATAGTGAAGCTGCAGCAAGATCATTCTTTGAGGAAGATATTGAAACAGTTCCATTTGCAACGTTTGCCGAAGTTTTAGAAAACACATCTAAAGAAAAAACAGAGTATTCAGTTTTACCTGTAGAGAATTCATTAGAAGGTAGTGTTGGAGAGAGTTACGATTTATTGTATTCTACATCATTGAATGCAACAGGAGAAATCTATCATAGAATTGAACATTGTCTAATTGGGATTGGAGAGATAAATGAAGTTGATACGGTGTATTCACATCCACAAGCTTTGGGTCAATGTAGAAAATTCATTGAAGAACACAAAATGAAAACAATTCCAGCATACGATACTGCAGGGAGTGTAAAAATAATCAAAGAGTTAAACAAGAAAAATTGTGCTTGTATTGCAAGCAAAACAGCATCTACAATTTATGATGTTCCTGTTATTGCAGAAAATATTGCAAATAACTTGAACAATTACACACGATTTCTAATACTATCAAAAAAAGAATCAACAATTACTGGAAATGACAAGACGTCAATAATTTTCTCAATAAAACACGAGCCTGGATCATTATACAGAATAATTGAGAATTTCCACAAAAATAATGTAAATCTAACAAAGATAGAATCAAGGCCAACTAGGAGCAATACATGGGAATACAATTTCTATGTAGACTTTGAGGGACATCAAAAAGATTCCAAGATTTCAGAAATGTTAGAAAAAATCAAACAAGACACGTTATTTTTGAAAGTTTTGGGTTCGTATCCTTCAGCAAAACTTAGCTAAAAGCCTTTTGGCTTTCTTAATGTAAAGCCCATACTAAATCCAATAATGACCATTCCAGAGATAATGACCATTAGATCAAAAGTAAACCATATTGGATCAGAACTTCTAATCAAGGTTCCAGTAATCTCTAAATCAGTATTTCCAGTATTTTGAATATTGATTATTGTTGGTCCATCTTCATTATGTACCCACTCTAGTGTTGCATCCTTTTTGTAAGATGTTTTTGGAATTTGCAATCCATCACCAGGACTTTGTAATTTCAAATCAAAAGAATCACCAACAATGTTCATTGTTTGTGGAGTGCCAGCAGGAGCAGGAATTGTATAAAGTGTTGAATCGCCAGTTCCAACAATATAATCTTCGTGAATTGTAATTGTTCCAATGTGTGTAATTAGAGAGTAACCACCTATACCGATAATTATGCTACCAACTACTAATCCAATTATAGTCCGTTTTGATAACATGATTCAATCAATCCTAATACTGCTTAAAAAATTATCTACATTAATAAAACATCATGAGGCTGACTTTCTGCAAATCCAGCTCTTGACATTTTGATAAATTCTGCATTTTGTTGCATTTGCGGAATTGTATGAGCTCCACAATAACTCAAGCCAGAGCGAACACCGCCTGCAAGTTGTTTTAGAATATCAGTAACTGTTCCTTTGTAAGGAACCATAGCTTCAACTCCTTCTGCAACATAGTCATTTAGGTCATCTTCAAGTGAAATTGAGCCTGTTTCTTTTGATTTTCTACCAATTGAGGCTGCAAGAGAAGCCATTCCACGATATACTTTGAAACGTTTACCGTTTTTAGTTAAAACTGTACCAGGTGATTCATCAGTTCCACCAAGCATACTTCCAACCATTACAGAAGATGCACCAGCAGCTAGAGCTTTTGTTGCATCACCAGATGTTCTAGTACCACCATCAGAGATAATTGGAATTCCATGATCATTTCCAATTTTTGCACAATCCATTACAGCAGTTAATTGTGGAACACCTGAACCAGTAATTACTCTAGTAATACAAATTGAACCAGAACCAACACCAACCTTTACTGCATCAACACCTGCTTTTATCAAATCCTCAGCACCTTGAGCAGTTGCAATATTTCCAGCTATTAATTCACAGTCAGGAAATGCTTTCTTGATGTTACGAACTGTACTAATTGCATTTTCACTATGACCATGTGCAATATCAACAACAAGAACATCAGCACCTGCATTTAACAAAGATTCACTTCTCTCCAAAAAGTCACCTTTGACACCAACTGCAGCTCCAACTAAGGGTCTGCCTTTCTTATCTTTAGATGCATTTGGATAATCAGTATTATTTGTAATATCCTTACTAGTGATTAATCCTTGTATAATACCAGAATCATCAACGATTGGGAGTTTTTCAATTCTGTGTTTATGTAAAATGTCTTTTGCTTCATCCAAGGATACACCTGGTTTTGCAGTAACAACATCCTTTGTCATTACATCAGCAATTGTTCCGTTTGAACCAGCAAAAAGTAAATCTCTTTCAGTGACAATTCCCACTAATTTGGAATTTGAATCAACAACTAACAAACCAGAAATTTCTTTGTCTTCAGCATAATCTAATGCATCTTGGATGGATTTGTCTGATGAAATAGAATATGGATTCTCGATCATAACGCTGCCTGAACGTTTTACCTTTAGCACTTCATTTGCCTGCTCCTGAATAGTCAAAAATCTATGAATAATTCCTATTCCTCCAGCACGAGCCATAGCTACAGCCATAGATGACTCTGTAACAGTATCCATATTTGCACTCACAAAGGGGATGTTAATTGTGATGTTTCGAGATAATTTTGTGGTCAGATCGGTCTGACTTCTACTCGTAATATCTGAATATTTGGGTACAAGAAGAACATCATCAAAAGTTAATCCTTCTTTGAATTCCAATGAAACCTTGTTAAGAAAGTTGAATATTGATTATAAGCCTTTGTGTTATTTTTTCAGGTTTGATGCTATTGTTATTGCATCTTTTGTAGCATTTACGTTATGTGTACGTATAATGTCTGCACCATTAACTACAGATATTGCTTCAGCAGCAATAGATCCAAACAAGCGATCAGATGGATCTTTTTGTAAAATTTCTCCAAGAAAGGATTTGTTTGAAACTGAGATCAAAACTGGATAGTTTCCTTTGATAGAATTCAAATTTTGGATTATAGTTAGATCTCTTTTAACCCAATCAGATTTGATTTTGGTGAAAAATGGTCCGTTTCCTTTTTTTCTAAAAAATCCAATTGAAGGATCTAACACAATTTTTTCAGAGGGCACATGAGATTTTTTTGCAATCTTCAAGCTTTCTTGAAGTAATTTTTTTGTAGACATAAGATTGCCCGTTACGGTTTTTGAACTAAAAGCACACAAGATTAATGATGGCGAAAAATCTGAAATTACATCTTTCATTTTTTCATCATATTTTAAACCAGAAATATCATTGATGATTTCCACACCATTCTCTAAGGCATCTCTAGCAGGTTTTGCCCTACATGTATCAACAGATATTGGAATATTAGATACATCTTGAATAATTTTTACTGCTTCAAGTATTCTCTTTGATTCAGTTTTTTCAGATACCATAGTAGAAAGATAGGGTGCAGTAGACATTCCACCTACATCGATAAAATCTACACCATCATTTTCCATTTCTTTAATAGAATTCTTTATCTGAGTTTTAGTAGTTTGAATAGATTTTTTATAAAATGACTCAGGACTAGTGTTCAAAATACCCATGATGCGAACTGGATTTTTACCTCCAACACCCACTTTTGCAATTCTAGTCACATGATTTATCAAAAACTAATGCAATTTGAGTCATATGATGATTTCAGGTTGGAAAGCAAAGTATGCAGATATTCTAAAGGAATTCAAATATGATGAGAAAAAAGACAAGGAATCAGCCATATTATTAGATACAATTCTGAAAAAATCAAAAACCATCAAAAAAATTCAGGATCTAATTCAAGGAAATACAGTATTGGTAATAGGTTCTGGCCCTTCATTATCACATGCAATTCCAAAATTAAAGAAATTAAAGAGAGTAATCATAATTGCAGCTGATAGTTCGTTAAAGCCGTTATTGGAAAATGGAATTGTTCCAGATATTGTTGTAACAGATTTAGATGGAGATGAAAAATCGTTTAAAAAAATTGCAAAAAGATCAATCTTTGTAGTTCATGCACATGGAGATAATATTGAGAAATTAGAATTTGTAAAAAAATTCAAAAATTGTGTCGGTACTACACAAACTAAACCATTTAACAAAATAGAAAATTTTGGAGGATTTACAGATGGAGATAGAGGAGTTTTTCTAGCAAGTTATTTTGAAGCAAAAAAAATTATTCTTTTTGGCATGGATTTTGGTGACAGGATAGGAAAATTTTCAAATACAAAAAAATCTGAAAGGAAAATAAAATTAATGAAGTTAAAAAAAGGAAAATTACTCTTAGAGTGGTTATCTACAAAGACAAAATCAGAACTATTTACTACTTCAACTAGTATCAAAGGATTTGAGAAAATTCCATACAAAAGCCTGGATATTATAATTACCTAGAATGCATTTAATACCCATTCCTCATTTATCAAATTATGAAATTTTCAGAGGAACAAATGAAGGGAATTGTTACTTTGAAGGAAAGTTTGATCGAACAAGTTGACAAACATCAAGAAGCAATAGAGGCTTTAGAAAAAAATATTACAATTTTAGATATGTTCCTAAAAGAATCTAGTTTTACCAAAGCATCACAATTACCACCAGCAGAAAAAATCGAACCACAAAAAATCAAAGAATCAGTCAAAGAAGTACAAAATTCAATCCCAATTACGCAAGGAAAAGATGGTAAAGTCATTGCTAATGCCTTTGTTACGCCTGAGCAGGTATCAATTGTGTTAGATGACAATGTAGAGATTAGTGCAGATACTCCTCCTTTCAAATCATTTTTCCTAGACAGAATCATCGGTGAAATGAAAAAGAAAGACTCAACTGATGCAGAAAATGGAAAAATCCAAAGAGAATCAATGATAGATTACATCATTAACAAAAATGGTTCAGACATTAGAGAAATCATTATCAAAAATTACAGACAAAAAGAAAGAGTCAATGAATTGATCAATACCGCAGGATGGTCATTGTCAAGAATGCTGGAGAATATTAACAAGTGATTACATGGACAAGATTGTAGTTTTAGATTTTGGATCACAGTATAGTCATTTGATTTGTAGAAGAATAAGAGAATTTTCAGTATATGCAGAACTAGTTCCTTTTGATATTAGCTATGAAGAGTTGCAAAAACACAATCCAAAAGGAATAATTTTTTCAGGCGGTCCATCTAGTGTTTATAGTTCTGATGCACCAGTTCCAGAAAGTAAAATTTTTGATATGAATTTACCGTTACTTGGAATTTGTTACGGTCATCAATTAATTGTAAACAAGTACGGAGGTAAAGTAAAAAGAGCAAACAAAGAATACGGTTCCTCATTACTAACAATTGACAATGATAAAGATTTGCTAAATGGTGTCGGTGAATCAGTAAGGGCATGGATGAGTCACGGGGATGAAGCTGAAGAAATTCCTCCAGGATTCCAAGTCATAGGACATACAGAAAGTGCAAAAGCAGCTGCAATAGCATCAGATGAAAAATCAGTTTATGGAATTCAATTCCATCCAGAAGTTGTTCACACAGAACAAGGTACAGAAATTCTCAAAAATTTTGTGTTAAAAGTTTGTGGGGCAAAACAAGACTGGACAATGGAGGGTTTTATCGATTCGGCAGTAGAAAAAATCTCAAAAATTGAGGGTAACGTGCTTTGTGGAGTCAGCGGAGGCATAGATTCCACTGTAGCGGCATTGTTAATTCACAAAGCCATAGGAGACAGACTCAAGTGTGTTTTTGTCAATAATGGATTGCTTAGACTAAACGAAGAAACAGAGATTGAAACTATGTTCAAAGATAATTTCAATGTAAATTTTACATCAATTAACGCAGTAGATAGTTTTCTTGACAAGCTCAAAGGAGTTGAAGACCCAGAAAAGAAGAGAAAGATTGTTGGTGAAGAATTTGTTAATGTATTTACAGAATTTGCTGAAAAGAACGGTCCATTCAAATGGTTAGCTCAAGGAACTCTATATCCAGATGTGATTGAAAGCGGAGTTTCAAAAGGACCAGCTGATGTAATAAAATCACATCACAATGTAGGAGGACTACCTGACTGGCTCAATTTAGAAATTTTAGAGCCATTAAGAGAACTATACAAAGATGAAGTAAGAATGATTGCAAAAATTCTTGAAGTTCCAGAAAAACTTTTCATGAGACATCCTTTCCCAGGACCAGGATTGGCTGTAAGAATCATCGGAGAAGTTACACCAACAAAACTCCAAATCTCAAAAGTTGCAAGTAAAATTGTAGAAGACGAACTAGTTGAAGCCGGTCTGTATGGAAAAGTTTGGCAAGCTTATGCAGCAGTAGGAGATGATAGGGCAGTAGGTGTTGTTGGAGATGAGAGAAAATACGGAAATATTGTAATGATCAGAGTTGTTGATTCAATTGATGCAATGACTGCAGATTGGACAAGATTACCACACGGATTGTTAGAAAAGATGAGCAACAGAATAACAAATGAGATTGAAGATGTAACTTGGGTGACATATACTATATCAAGCAAGCCTCCTGCCACAATTGAGCCTCAATAGGTGAACAATATGGAATATGAGAAAATTTGTGATGAGATTTTAGGATGTGATAAAAAAATCAGATATGTTGGAGTGTATGATTATGGAGAATTACATGATAAAATGCGTCCAGGAGTAGAAAGTTTTCTATCAAGAGAAGAAACAGAGTTGTCATTATCTCAAGCAGTTTATCGTTGGTCAACACGTAAAAAAACATCAGATAAAATTGGAAAACCAGAATTTGCACTAGCAAAATATGAGAAAATCTACAGAGTAACAGTACCAGTTGGAGGTGCAGGGTTGATTTTGTTCAGTACAGAAGTAGATGCCAATGTAAATGAGATAATTGACAAAGTTATTGAAATCAAAAATAAATACTCCGAATAATTTGTGATGAATATGGACTTTCATGTTTTTGATACATATGTCAAGGCAAAGGATGGACATACAATGCACTTTGATGTGGTTACAGACAATAGTAATGTAGAAAAGGCAATTTCTTACGCAAAAGAATGGCTCAATACAATTGGAGAAGAAAATTCCAAAGTGACAACTGAAGAATGTAAATTTTGTCACACACAATCTGTTCCAGAAGATATTGAAATTGAGATAATGACTAACGGTTATTTCATTTCAAAGATGGAAGGTTGTCCTGAATAACTAATTTAGCAAAGCAGCACCATAGACACCTGCTGAATCTCCCAATTCATTTTTCAAAATAGGGGTATCAACTAAATCTGAAAATACTTTTTCATAAACAGATTTTTTTCCTTCAGTATACAGGAAATCAATATTTGACAAACCACCTCCAAGTACAATTGCATCAGGATCCAAAATGTCAATCACATTTGCAAGACTATATCCAAAATTTTCTAAAAATTCACTTTTCCAGGTTTTTCCAATATCATTATCAAGATTTGAAAGGATTTCAGGTACGGATTTTGATTCTCCTGAGAGTAATTCCCATTTTTGTTCCAATGCAGGACCACTGATGTAGGTCTCTACACATCCAGTTTTTCCACAATAACATGGATTTCCATTACGATGCAATGTATGATGTCCCCATTCTCCAGCAATGTTGGTTCTTCCTGAATGTAGTTTTCCATTAACAGTAATACCACCACCAACACCAGTCCCCATTATCACGCCAAAAACAAGATCAAAATTTTTTGCAGCACCCATTTTTGATTCTGCCATAACAAAACAATTTGCATCATTTTCCATTACAATAGTTTTTTTCAATTTTTTTTCTAGATCTTCTTTTAGAGATTTTCCAATCAAACACTGAGTGTTGCTGTTTTTTATCAATCCAGTTTTTTTTGAGATTGCACCGGGAGTACATATTCCTAAAGAATAATCTAGAGTATTACTTGATAATTCTAAAACCAAATTTGAGATAGTATCAAGTATTTCAGAATAATTATTTTTAGGGGTTGGAACTCTTTTTCTTTCTAAAACATTTAGAGAATCATCTAATAGAATTGCTTCAGTTTTTGTTCCACCTAAATCAACACCTAGCTTGTACAACAATAACTTATGAAAATTAGAACGCTTAAGTTTTAATCAATTATCCCATTGGAGGCATGCCACCGCCACCTGGACCACCAGATACTGCAATGACATCATCAATTCTAAGAATCATACATGCAGCTTCTGTTGCAGATTTGATAATCTGTTCTTTGACAGCAATTGGTTCTACAACATCAATAGAAAGCATATCTGCAATCTTTGTGTTTTTAGCATCAATACCAGTCCATTTACGACCTTGGTTTTGTTTTGCTCTCAAGTTTGCCATTGTGTCAATTGGATCCATTCCTGCATTTTCAGCAATTGTTAATGGAATTACCTCTAAGGCTTCAGCATATTTCTTAATTGCAAGTTGTTCTCGTCCATCAAAATTGTCAGCCCAGTCTTTGAGTTGTGATGCTGCAAATGATTCTGGAGCACCTCCACCTGCGACAATTTCAGGCTTTTCAATTACGTCTTTTACTACCATGAGAGAATCATGAATAGAGCGGTCAACCTCATCAATTACTCTTTGAGAGCCACCACGAATCAACATTGTAACTGATTGTGGGTGTTTACATCCTTCAATGAATACCCATTTGTCAGATTCAACTTTCTTTTGGTGAACCAAATTAGCAGAACCAAGATCTTTTTCAGATAGGTCATCAATATTACTAATTACACGGCCGCCAGTTGCTTTTGATAGTTTAATCATATCACTTTCTTTTACACGACGTACTGCAAGAATTCCGTTTTTGGCAAGATAATGTTGTGCAATATCATCAATACCTTTTTGGCAAATTAGAACATTAACTCCAATATCATGTAGTTTGTCAACCATTGTCTTGAGCATTCTGTTTTCCTCTTCTAAGAACATCTGCATTTGAGTAGGATCAGAAATTCTAATTTCAGAACTCATTTCAGTTTTTTCAATTTCAAGTGCGGAATTTAACAAAGCAATGTTTGCTTTATCGATTTTTGTAGGCATTCCACTGTGAACAATTTCTTTATCTAAAACAATTCCTTTAACAATTTGAGTATCTTGAATTGATCCACCTGATTTCTTTTCAACTTTTATGTTTTCAAGATCAACAAAGTAATCTTCACCTTTCTTTGTAACTATGCTAAGAATAGCATCAACTACAATTTTTGATAATGTATCACTATCTTCTGAGATTAATTTTGATTGCATACTTGTTGTAGCAATTTTAATGAGTGATTCTTTGTCATCTGGTTTAATTTTCTTTGATAATTCAGAATAGATTTCAAGGGTTTTTTCTGCAGCAGCTTGATAACCGTCAATAATTGTTGAAGAATGAACATCTTTTTTGAGTAGGTCTTCGGCTTTAGCCAAAAGAGTACCTCCAAAAACTACAGAAGAAGTTGTACCATCTCCAACTTCATTGTCAACAGTTTTTGAAATTTCAACCATCATTTTGGCTGCAGGATGCTGAACATCAATTTCTTTGAGAATTGTTGCCCCATCATTTGTAATAGTAACATCACCTAAGGAATCAACTAACATTTTATCTAGACCACGTGGGCCAAGGCTGCTTTTGACTAATTCTGTAACTAATTTTGCGGCTGCAATGTTGTTTTGTTGAGCGTCTTTACCTTTTTGTTGTAATGCACTCTCTTTGAGCACTAAAACAGGTCCATTTGGTCCTTGTTGAATTGATGCCATTTAGATTCAGCTTCAATCCCCTGAATCCCCCTTTTTAACATTACTTAGTTGATCGGTGAGATGTAACTTCGTTTTTTCACATCAACTATACCACCTGAAAGAATTCTGACAGAGGGTAAAGCCAAGAAAGGTAAGAACAAAGGAATCAGGTGAGGCCTAGAAAACTTGCATCCAGAATCAACAATAGAATTGTTGATTTTTTCAAAGTTTGATGAAACCTTTTCAAAAGAATCTGTTGAAACGATCCCTGCAAATTGTAAAGGTAGTGAAGCAAGTATTTTACCGGATTTTACAACTACTAACCCACCTTGATTTTTTATCAAGTGGTTTGAAGCAACTTCCATGTCAGAATCATTTGAACCAATAACTATTAGATCATTTTCATGAAAACTCCAAGTAGATGCAAATGCACCAATATCAGCACCAAAATTTTCAAGAAATCCTATAGAGTGTTTGCTTGTCCCATGGGTTCTATCAAATGCGGCTACCTTCCAGATATCAGAGTCTAAAGATGCAGATATCAAATTGTTCTTAGATTGAAGTTCAGCTGAACCTATCTTTGTAATAATTTCAGTCTGCATGAATATTGTGTTTGCAATAACATCTTTCTTTTTAGATTTTATTTCAAAATCATTTTTTGAGAATTTTTTTAATTTTACAGTATTTTTAATCCAAGGAGAGATTGTTTTTTTCTTTATAGGAAAAACAATTTTTCCATCAGATACTGCAAGTTTTCCACCTACGAATACGGTTTTGGGTCTAAAAGATTTCAAATCATTAAAAATTAGAATATCAGCTAGTTTTCCGGGTGCAATTCCACCAAGATCTTTTCCCATGTTATAATAATCAAAGTTATTTTTTGATGCCATACTTACTGCATCAATCGGTTCTAGACCGAGTTTGATGGATTCACGAATACAATGATCAATATGACCAAATTTTGTAATATCTTGTGGATCAAGACCATCTGAACAAAACATCAATCGGTTTAGATATGTTCCATGAGACAACACTCTAGGAACAATTTCTTTCAAATCACGCCGAATAGAACCTTCTCTAATCATTATCCACATTCCAAGACGCAATCTCTCTAAGACTTGATCAAAATTAATTGGTTCGTGACAAGAAAGAACTCCTGATGAAACATAGGCGTTAAGTTTTTTGTCACTTGCGCCAGCAGTATGTCCATTGATTATACAATCACATTCCAACATTGCAGAAAGAGATTTCATTGTTTTTGGTTCACGAAGAGTAACTTTTGTCCAAGAAAAAACTTCACCCAATCCAAGTACATGTGGATGTTTTACTGCAGATTTTTCTTGAGATAAAGTGAGAGTGTTGCTATTGCTAAATTTTGCATCAACAGGTAATCCACCAGGTACAACCTGAAAAATTCTTACGGGGAGGTCTTCTCCCAATTTTAAAAATTCTTGAAATCCTTTGTATCCACCTACACTAACAACATCAATAGGATCAGAAAAAAGAGAAGTTACGCCACAAAGAAGTGCTTGTTTTGCAAATTCAGATGGAAGAACAAATTGATCAATATGTAGATGAGGGTCTGCAAAACCGGGACCGACATACTTGTTTTTTACATCAATGACTTTTGTTTTAGGACCTTGGGCATGTGTTGCGTCTGGTCCAACATATGCAATTCTCTCACCAGTTATTGCAATCTGAGTTTTTGGAATAATTTCTCTAGTATAGACAGAAAGTAAATTACAATTTTTTAAAATTAGATCTGCTTTCTTATCACCCATAGCCACAGAATTTAGAGTAGAGATCGAATTTGCTAGGCTCGAAGTCACGATTTTTGATTAGATTTTGCGCCTATTATAGATTCAATGCTTAAATTACGGGTGAGAAGGTTTTGTTGATATGAACATACCAAAGGTGATCCGAAAGTATTGTGCAAAATGTAAGACACATACTGAACAAAAGGTCTCCATTTACAAGGCTGGAAAGAGACGCGGTTCTGCAAGAGGTGAACGTAGACACGCTGAACGTAAACATGGGTATGGTGGACAAAAGTTCCCAAAATTAGCAAAACCAGCCAAAGTTACAAAGAAAGTTACTCCAATTATGACTTGTACTGTATGTAAAAAGAAATACAATAAACTAGGTGTTAGAATTAAGAAATTTGAGTTGGTGGCAGCATGAAGAAAGATCACGTCGAAATTCCAAAACCATCAAGTAAGTTTCAAAAAGTCAATTGTAATGAATGTGGAGAACTACAAATTGTTTATTCACATGCATCAACACAAGTTGCTTGTAATTCATGCGGAAATGCAATTGCAGAAGCAACAGGTTCTAAAGCAAAAATTAATGGTAAAGTCTCAGGCAGTGCTGAGTAAATCATAATCCTGTTTAGTGTTTAGATTAAGTGCAATTCTTTTATCATCAAGAATAACATAATTTTCTTCTATATTTTCAAGTGAATTAATTTTTTGAGAATCAATTAGAGATATTCCTGTGAAGTTACATTTTTGATTATTATGAATTATAGAATATTCAGATTTTGTTCCAATAGAAGATAATAATTTGTCAGTTACAAGAATACTTGTCCAAATTTTTTTAGAATCAGATTGTTTTACAATTGTTTGAATAATTTCTGTATCTAACAAGGGTAGATCACCAGAGGTAACTAGAACTAAATCCTTGAATTTTCGTAATACTGAATTTAGATCTTCAACATATCCAAGTCCAGATGTATCAAAAGTTTCAATGTTATTTTCTTCTAGTAGTTTTTTTGTTTTAGGTGAATTAGGGCTAGTTACTGCAATAATTTTTGAAAAACAACTTGAATTTTTTAATGAATCAATAACATGAAGGATGATTGGTTTTTTGTATTGTAAGAGTAATTTTTCATCATCTAAATTCATGCGTGTTCCTTTACCACCTGCCATAACAATGCCAATCATATTGATACAAACACCATCAATGAAGCTAGTCGGGTAAGTTCGTTTGTAGCACCAATTACATCTCCAGTAATTCCACCAAAACTACGTGTAGATATGCCAAGTAGGAATAATGTCAATGCAACAGTGACTCCAAGCATTATCAATCCAGTAGTCTCACCAATTAAGGCTACAGGAATAAGCATGATGATAAATGCGGCTACCAGTTTTCTCTTGTCTTTCATCAAGTGTACAAAAGGAGAGTTTGAGCCAGATGCAGCTGAATTTCCTAAACTAGCCATAAGCACCATTGAGAATTTGGCTAAAATTTCGCTGATTAGAATTGCTTTAAACAAATCAAATCCATTAGTAAGTGATATTGTGATTATCAGACCAACCAGATACAAAACGAGTCCAACAATTCCAGCTGAACCAGTAGAAAGATCTTTCATTGCTTGAATTTTCTTTTCTTTTGTTCCTTTCACCATAAGTCCATCTGCAAAATCAGCTAAACCATCAGCATGATGAATTCCAGTAACTATTGCAATAGATGCAACAACTAACAAGCTAACAAGTAGTGGATCTAAAAAGAAAGATAGTCCAAATCCAAATGAACCAACTAAAAGTCCAATTGCGATTCCAACAATAGGAAAGACATACATGTATTTTGCAATACTTTCCAAAGTTGCATTTGATGATGGAAATATTGTCAAGAAAGAAAAGACAGAACCTATTTCCTTAAGCATGAATCCACCATCCAATTAATGTTAAAACAGTAACAATTGGAACAATTACAAGTCCAAAGAATAGAATTGAGGTCAATTTCATAATAGATATTGCAGAATGTACGTGTTCTTTTGTAAGAGTTAATTCACCACTACCCAATTCATAATGATTTACTTTTTCAAATTTTGTGCCAAGTGCTCCTGCTAATGCAGCCATAGGATATCCTGCATTTGGACTCTCAGTTTTTTTGCCATCACGAATCATAATCTTGTAAGATTCTTTCCAGTTGTTTTGTAAAATAGCAGCTGAAATGATCATTACAAGTCCGGTGAGTCTAGATGGAATGTAATTCAATACGGTATCACATGTAGCTGCAAACCATCCCAAATTTTTGAAAATATCAGTTTTGTATCCTATCATAGAGTCAGCAGTGTTGATAATTCTATACACAAATGCTCCAGGCAAGCCAAAAATAGCATAGTAAAAGAGAGGTCCAGTTATTCCATCTACAGTATTTTCACTAACGCTTTCAAGCACGCCTGAAATTACATGATTTTTGTCTAAATTGGAGGTATTTCGCTTAACAATCATGGACAGATTCTCTCGTGCAGAATCCAAATTATTCATCTCAAGTGATTCTACTACTGCCATTGCATAGCGTTCCAGCCCCTTGATTGCAATAGTAGTCTTTAGTAGTAAAGCACCTATCACAACTGAAACTATCAAAGTTATCCAATCAGTTGAAAGTAATGAAATTCCAAAATCCAAAGTTAATAGTAATGTAACAACTATTCCGGCAGGGATTGTTACTACAAATATTCCACCAAATCTTTCGAGTTTTTGATTTTGATTTTGTCCAAGTGGAGTTAGTTTTGCAATTAATCCACCAATCCAAGCAGTTGGATGATATCTATTCTTAGGATCTCCAAACACTAAATCTATAACCAATGCAAATCCCACAATTATCAAAGACTCTAAAATCATTTTATCATCCTCTCAATAGCTTTGATATCTAAATTGTTTTTTACGATTTTTGCTAGTTTATCTAGATCTTTATCAATTTTTGAAATATTCTTTTTTGTCCAAGCAATTTGTTTTGCCTTAACATTTAACGAATCTTCCTCTGGCAAGTCAACTTGCATCATGGGAATAGTTCCGATAACAGGGATTTTAGTAAGTTGTTTTATCTTTCTAAAGCCTGGTTTTAGCACATCAATGTCTCCTCTGAATTTATTTAATACAAATCCTTTTACTAATTTTTTATATTTATTTTCAATTAAATTCATAGTTCCAACTAAACTTGCAAATGAACCACCTTTGTCAATATCTGAAATCAAAAGTACAGATGCATTTGCTTTTTGAGCAATTTGCATATTTGCAATATCGTATTTTTGTAAATTAATTTCAGCTGGAGAACCTGCACCTTCTAAAATCACTAGATCATAATTTTTTTTCAGTTTTGATAATGAAGTGGTGGCTGCCTTAAGTCCTTTAGATTTTACAAATTTTGTATAGTATTCTTTTGCATGCATTTTCTTGTAATGTTTTCCATTGAGGTAAACTGCACTATAGTAATTTCCTAAAGGTTTGAGCATGATGGGGTTAAAATCAGGCTCAATTGGGCATTTGGCGGCAATAGCTTGGATTGCTTGCGCACGAGAAATTTCAAAATCAGGCGTGGCATAGCCAAAATTAGACATGTTTTGGGACTTGAATGGGGCCACAAGGTATCCTTTTTGTTCAAAGATTCTACACAATGCTGCAACCAATGTTGATTTCCCAGCACCAGAAGAAGTTCCTTGAACCATCAAAGGTTTCATGCAATTGCCTCCATTGCAGTTACAAGTTTTAGATTATCTTTATGAGATTTTATTGCAATTCGAATATAGTGATTATCTAGTCCACGAAAATTTTTGCAATCACGAATCAATATTTTATGTTTTAACAATTTTTTTTGAAGTTTTGTTGAATCGTATTTTGTTTTTATTAAAATAAAATTTGTTGAAGAGTCATGACATTCAAAACCTGGAATTCTAGCAATTTTCTTTTTTAGAAAATTTGATTCTTTTTTTATAATTGATTTTGATTTTGTTAAATGAGATTTATTTTTTATAGCTATCATTCCTGCTTCTTGTGCTAATGCATTAACACTCCAAGGAATTTTTATTTTTTTCAGAATATCAATAATTGTTTTTGAACCTATACCATATCCAATTCTTATTCCTGCTAATCCAAACGATTTTGTTAATGATCTTAAAACAAAAAGATTATCATATTTTTTTACCAAATTTATCACAGATTGGTTTGATTCAGGAACCAATTCAATAAAACATTCATCAACAAATACAAAACTAGATTTATTTTTTGCAGCAGATATTATTTTTGTTAATTGTTTTTTTGAGATAATATTTCCTGTGGGATTATTTGGGTTGCATACAAAAACACATCCATTTTTTGGAATCTTTGAAATAAAAGAATCTATATTTTTGGAAAGATTCATTGTTTTAAAAAAAGTAAATTTACAATCAACGAGTTTTGATGCAGACTCGTATTCGCTAAAAGTAGGAGTTGGAATCAAAACATGTTTTTTAGATAAAAATGCAGTACAGAAATTATAGAGAATTTCAATCGCACCATTACCCACAACTATGTGAGAATCAGAGAATCCAGTGTATTTTTTGAGGCTAGAGAGCAAACTCAGTGAATCAGCATCAGGGTAGTGTTCCATTCCATCTAGTCTTTTTTTCATAGTGGATTTTACAGTGGATGGCATTCCAGCAGGACTAGTATTTGAGCTAAAATCTATGACATCAGATTGCTGATTTCCTCCAGAAAATCGGCCCCCATGAGAGATAGGATGGTGTTTGGTGATGCTTGTTTTGGTCCTTATTTTCACATAACAAAATAGGAGCAGGCGATATAGTATCTTTTGGTAATTTGAATAACGATTATTAATTGAAACCGATCAATGATTAATTCATGGAGAAGAAAAGAGTTGCAATTATAGGAGTTACAGGTTCCGTAGGACAGGAATTCGTACAATCTTTGAATAATCACCCATGGTTTGAAGTAACTCAAATCGCAGCTTCAGAACGCTCTGCAGGTAAGAATTATCTTGATGCCATCAGAAATGAAGGCGGGATCATCATGTGGGATGTAGGAGGCGAGATCCCAGATTACATCAAAGAAATGACTGTAAAAAGCATTGACGAACTTGATACATCACAATTAGACTTGATATTTTCAGCAGTTGAATCTCAAGCTGCAAGAGACATTGAAACTAAAATGGCAGCCGAACTACCAGTAGTTTCAACTAGTTCTGCATATAGATACGAAGAAGATGTTCCAATTCTCATTCCAGGTGTAAATGATGAGCAAGTTGAACTAATAGAAACTCAAAAGAAAAATCGCAACTGGAAAGGATTTGTAACACCATTACCTAACTGTACAACTACAGGTTTAGCAATTACATTAAAACCACTACTTGAAAAATATGGTGCAAAAAAAGTCATGATGACTTCAATGCAAGCAATTTCAGGAGGTGGAAAGTCAGGAGTATCTGCCATGGGAATTACAGATAACATCTTACCTTACATTCCAAAAGAAGAAGGTAAAGTTAGACTAGAGACAAGAAAAATTTTGGGAAAACTAGTAGATGGTAAAATAGAGGATGCAGATATTAGAGTTAGTTGTACTTGTACTAGAGTTCCAGTAATTGATGGACATACTGAATCAGTTTTTGTTGAAACTTCAGAAGACATTGATCCAGCTAAAGCAAAAGAACTCTACAATGGTTACAATAAAAATATCTCAGTTCAAGGATTACCATCAGCTCCTAAAGAATACTATGCATTCCATGAAGACCCAACAAGACCTCAACCAAGAATGGAAAGAGAAGTTGGTAACGGAATGACTACAACAATTGGCAGAGTTGAAAAAGAAGAATTGTTTGATAAAGGTCTCAAATACATGTTATTCTCACATAACAAGAAAATGGGTTCAGCAAAAGGCGCAGTACTCTTAGCTGAAATGTTATACAAAAAAGGTAAGATCTAGATTTTTTTTGCAATTTTTTCAATAATAACTTTATAAGAACCAGAAATCTAGAACGACTCAGGTGTTTTAGACGGCAAAAGTAGATGACCTGGATCTTCAGATTTTATCAGAATTATCAAATGATGCATCAATTTCAGTTCCACGTTTATCAAAAAAAATCAATGTGAATTCTTCAGTAGTATATTCAAGAATTAAGAGATTAGTAAAAAGAAAACTAATTGAACGATTTACAATTGTTGTAAATGATGCTGAATTAGGATACAATGTTAAAGCATTAACTGGAATTAACATGGATACAAAAAAACGCGATCACATAATTTCAGAATTATTCAAAATTGATGGAGTAAGAGAAGTTGCAGAAGTTACTGGTAGATTTGATATCCTTGTTACAATGTATTCAAAATCATTAGATCAGATGCACAAAATGGTCTCAGAGAGAATTGGACGAATTGAAGGCATTCAGTCTTCAGAATCATTTATTGAGATGAAATCACGTGCCAAAGCAATGCCATATATGCCATCAAAGGATAGTGACTAGTATTGCAAAAACAAAAGACAGAATCCAGAGTTGCAGTATATTATGAATTAACAAAGCCCAAAATTTGGTATTTGTTGGTATTTACCGCATTTGGGGCCGCTTTAACAGCATCTAATATTTACGGAATTGAGATTGCACCTTCCACATGGGCACTCATGTTATTTTCAGTTGCCGCAGGTTCTGCTGCAGCCAATACTTTGACAAATTATCACGATAGAGATATCGACGCAATAATGGAGAGAACAAAAGGCAGACCACTCCCATCAAAAAGAATCTACCCAGCAGTAAAAGCACGTAATTTTGGATTAGCATTAGCCGGAATTTCATTAGTATTAGCATTTGGAATTTCATTTACAACTACTTTAGAACAAGGTCTATGGGCCACTGCATTCATAGCATTTGGATTACTGAACAACATTTTGGTATACTCGTATGCACTAAAACGAAATTCAAGAACTAACATAATTTTAGGAGGATTATGCGGAGGTTCACCACCAATGATTGGATGGGTTGCAGTTACAATGTCAGATTTATGGACAATGGGACTTGCAATGGCAGGATTGGTGTTCATTTGGATTCCAATGCACATTTGGGCATTAACTTTGCATTTCAAAGATGATTACAACAAGGTAAATGTTCCAATGCTAACTGCAGTTCAATCAGAAAAAACATCTGCAAGAGCAATCGCAGGATCAACTGTGGTAATGGTATTATTTTCAATAGCACCATTTTTCATAACAACACAATCAGGAGAAGAGATGGTAGGAGGAGTGTACTTGTGGACTGCAATTGCATCAGGTATTTTGATGGTAGCACTATCAATTTGGGTAATAGTAAAACCCATGGAAAAAGCATCGTGGACTTTGTTTAAATTTTCTAGTCCATATTTGGCAGTATTATTTATTGCATTAATGGTAGATTCTGCACTATAAGATACTACTATTTTCATCTAAGCTGTTAAGTTCTTTTGTAATTGAAGTGTGTTTTTCAACTAATTCTTCTAATTCTTTTTGTACGTCAATAGAATCCCAATTTGATGAAATCAAAGATGACAATTTTGCAACAATACTCCATTGAACATTATTTTGCTCATCGATTAATTCCAGAAATCGTTTTCCTTTTTCATCATCATTCATAATTAGAAAAAAGAGAAGGAGTGATAAAAATCTGTAGCAGGTAATAGTATAATTTCAAAGTTTTATTAGGAAATTATCAATATTTCACATATGCAATGTAGCATTTCAGAATGCAAATCAAAAGCAATTCAAACGATCCAGATTAGTTTTAGAGAGACAAGGAATCTTTGCAAAGAACATTTTGAGTTATTCCAAAACAAAGACAAGAAACACGCAATCAATTTCACAAGAGCATCCAAAGTCAAATGAGATATTTTCAAATTTCAGAATTATTGAAAGATTTAACATCTACTATTTTCAAACTACCATATGGCTGCTAAGAAAAAAACCACGGTAAAGAAGAAACCAGTCAAAAAAGCAACTTCAAAGCCAAAATCTAAGGCAACAAAGCCAAAATCAAGCACAAAATCATCTACAAAAAAACCAGAATTTGAGAAAGCTTGGAAAGAATACAATTCTGCATTAAATGGATGGAAGGAATCTTTGGCACAGTGGCAAAAGGCTACAAATGAAACTTTAATGACATATCACGATGCATGTCAAAAAGCTGTAGAATCAGACGCAGAATTATTAAAAAAAGTCAGCTCTAGTTGGGAAAGTACTTGGGAAGAAATTGGTCCTGAATACATCAAACAACAAACAAAGATGATTGAAAATATTTTTAAAGAAACCAACATTGAATCAATTAAAAAATTCAATGAACAATGGGAGAAATTCCTCAAAACATCAGGAGATGATTCAATCATGGCATATCAAGAAGCTATAAAGAGATTCAATCAAGCCTGGCAATCAGGTCAAATGTAGTTTTTAAAATAACTATTTTTTCATTTTTCCTATACGAAAGACTTTACAATTACATGTTGAACATGTGCCCTTTACTGCAGGACGACCATTTTTCATAATTGTTTCTTCAGGATTTTTGATTTTTCTTTTTGTTTTACATTTAACACAGTAAGCTTCTATGGAAGAAGTTTCTGAAGAAATTTTTGAAGACTGTTCAAGTTTTTTCTCAATCTCATCTAATTTTTTATTTTGTTTTTGTAATGTTTGAATAATTTCATGTTCAATATCAGCAGATTCTAATTTTTCAATTTCTTTTTCTAGTTCTCTTACTCTTGAAATTTGTTCTTCTGTCGCTTCATCAGAAGGATGCAGTTTTGAAGTTAATTCATTTTCTAATTCATCAATTTGATCTTCTAAATCATTAAATTCAGAATATTCCTCAACTATAGGCTCAACTTCAGGCTCAGATTTTATTTCTGGAACAGGTTTTTCAGATAATTTAGTTTCTAATTCATCAATTTGTTTTTGAAGTTCATCTAATTGTTCAAATTGTTCAGGAGTAGCTTCCTCTTCTAGTTCTGGTTTAGATTCTAACTCCTGGATTTGTTTCTCTAATTGTTCAAATTGTTCAAATTGTTCAGGAGTAGCTTCTTCATCTTCTAGTTCTGGAGCTAAATCAAGTTCCTGTGGAAGTTCTTCTGCAGATTCTTTTGGTAATGAACCTCTAGGACTTGGAGGAGCTGGTTCTGGTTTAGATTCTAACTCCTGGATTTGTTTCTCTAATTGTTCTAATCTTGCTAATTGTTCAGGAGTAGCTTCCTCTTCTTCGGGTTCTGGTTTAGATTCTAACTCCTGGATTTGTTTCTCTAATTGTTCTAATCTTGCTAATTGTTCAGGAGTAGCTTCCTCTTCTTCGGGTTCTGGTTTAGATTCTAACTCCTGGATTTGTTTCTCTAATTGTTCTAATCTTGCTAATTGTTCAGGAGTAGCTTCCTCTTCTTCGGGTTCTGGAATTGGTTCGTCTGCAACTGGTTCTGGAGCTAAATCAAGTTCCTGTGGAAGTTCTTCTGCAGATTCTTTTGGTAATGAGCCTCTAGGACTTGGAGGAGCTGGTTCTGGTTTAGATTCTAACTCCTGGATTTGTTTCTCTAATTGTTCTAATCTTGCTAATTGTTCAGGAGTAGCTTCCTCTTCTTCGGGTTCTGGAATTGGTTCGTCTGCAACTGGTTCTGGAGCTAAATCAAGTTCCTGTGGAAGTTCTTCTGCAGATTCTTTTGGTAATGAACCTCTAGGACTTGGAGGAGCTGGTTCTGGAATTGGTTCGTCTGCAACTGGTTCTGGAGCTAAATCAAGTTCCTGTGGAAGTTCTTCTGCAGATTCTTTTGGTAATGAACCTCTAGGACTTGGAGGAGCTGGTTCTGGAATTGGTTCGTCTGCAACTGGTTCTGGAGCTAAATCAAGTTCATCTAGATCAATGCTTGTTACTACAGGTAAATCACCCAGAGAATCTAATTCTACTTTATTTCCGTCAATTCGTAAAAATGGTTCACCATCAATTGAAAAAGTTCGGATTCGATGTCCCTGTTTCCAGGAGTTTTTTCCACTGTAAATTGTGATATAAGAAATTCCGTTCTTGATGTCAGACGAAATAGTTAGTCGGTCAACAGGAGTTCCTTTAGTAATCCCCTTGTCGGTATCCTGATGTCTAATAGCAACAGAAATCAAATGGTTGGCATCATAACTGACTTCAGAAATTAGATAGTCAGCCCATTTATCCATTATAAAAAATAGTGATTAGTTTCTAGTAAATAAGCGAGTCTAAATTCGAGGATCTAAGTATTATGCTTAAAAAAATAAGATTATAATTGGTTTTTAGAAAACATTGTTCAAATGGAAATTTCTGTAGAACCATGGAAAAAACTAGTAATTCACGAAGTAATTGAGTACAAATTTGATGATTGGGTAAAGCAAATAGCATTCAGTACTAGATCTTCTGGAGGAGCAATTCCTACGATGCAATGGACAAATGGCATTGTTTTCTCACCAGCAAATTTCCCAACAACTAATGCTACTGTTGAAGAACAATTGAAAGGAATTTTACACTGGTCATCAGTATCATTTGCAATAAAAGAAAAATTTGAAAAGCAAATTGTCAAGGAAAATGCTACAATAAATCTAGTAGATGTGAGTGTGAATGAAATTTTCAAGGAATTAGCAATTAGTTTGAAATCACAATCAAAATTTACAAACTCTGAATCTGGCAATGGTCAATGAATATTGAAAAAATTATTGATGATTGTAAAATTTATCTAAAACAGATAAAACAATACGACCCCGATCCTTTCTATGTAAATCATTTCTTTTCCAAATTCATAGACTCTGTAAATATGGTAATGGGAGGTATTTTTGATGAAGCAAACAGAGATTTTGGATTATTCATAACAGAGAAAATATCGTATGAGAAATTTCTCAAGAAAGCAAAAGAAAAGAATGATGAGAAAGCAATTAAATTTTTAGAATGGTATTCAAACAAAATTAATCAAGAACACAAGAGTAAATTTCCAAAAGTAATTAAGAAAATATGTGAATTAAAAAATAAAGAAGATGCGTTACCTGAAATAAAAATTATGATAAGAGCTCAAGACAGATACGAGAAGGATATTAATCAACAAATCATAGTTGGGTTAAGCAATGAAAAACTACGTTCAAAAGAAGAGCTGCAAATTGAGATCAATAGACAGTTACCAGTATTTTTAGAAGTAATCAATCATAAAAGAACAAAAAATAATGAGCCTAATGTAAATGAAAATCAGGTAACTACATCAGCGTTTATTGATATTGGAGATATTTCTGAAGTTGAAGTTGCATACGCTGCAGAAATTTACATTCCTGTTTTAATTAGATTAGTTGAAGAATCTAGGAAAAAAATTAAAGAATTAACATCATGGAGTTAATTTAGTCTGAAAATCCAAACACAGGATGTTCATTTTTTATTTTAATTATTGGAAAATATGAGAAGCCATGATCAATAGTATCAGAGAATTCTGGATTTTTCCCATGGTTACCCTGATATTTTAAGAAATTTTTTGTTGGTTCAGAATCTAATTCAACGTAATTGAAGTTGTAATAAACATCATCCATTTCGAGAGAAGTTATGTAACCAAGTATCCAAGATTTTTTTCTAGGCAAAGCAAATAATGTTAAATTTTGTTCATCAGGGAATTCAGGATCATATGTTAATCTGGCCAAGCTACCTAGATCTTTTACAGGTATTGGATGAAATTGATCTGGAATGTCTTTTTCATTTTCAGGTAAAGGAGAAATTTGTGATTCCATATGAACCACAGGTGCATAATGAGAAATATCTTTTGTAGACTCTACAATATCACAGATTTCTTTTCCTCCAGTTACTTGATATGAAATGTATCGTCCAGATTTTTTCAAAGGGGTGTAAAAAATCAGTAATGTGTTAGCTAACATCATACTGCATGAAACAACGCGTTCTCCGTTAAATTCCTGGGAATAAACTCGTTGAGGATATTCTCTAAAGGCACAAGCATATCTTGCTAAATCATCAAAACTAAATAATTCAACAAAGCACTCATTCTGAGATACAGACATAAAAAATTTAGAATAAAAGATGTTTTTATTCTTTCAAAATTATTTGGATTTTGGCCACATTGAGCCCCATGTTTCGGTGAATTTTTTCATCATTTCACCATATGCATTCATCTGTTCTAATCCAGATGAACTAAGACTCTTTTGCCAATTTTCAACAAATTGTTTGAAAGTAGACATGTTACTATCATTGAGAGCTTTTTGCCAGTTCTCACTAAATTCTTTAAAAGAATTCATTCCAGCATCAGTCATTGCTTTTTGCCAGTTTTCTCCAAATAATTTCATGGTTTCATTACTTGATTCAATGCTTGCTTTTTCCCAAACCTCATTAAATCTAGATTGCATCTCAGTGCTAGCAGTTTGAATCTGCTCAAAGAGAGATTTCCAATTTTCAAGTGATTTGGTATATTCTTGCCACAATGAATCCCATTCATTATTTTTTTCTTGGTCAGACATTAACTAAAGATAGAGTTCGTTGTTCTTAAATGGTTCTCTAAAAATCACAAATTACTTTTGTCGATTTTGCAATCGCTTTTCCATTCGGATTTTGCCTTCTTCAAATTTGGCTCGGTCTTCATCTGTTTTTAAAGAGAGTTTTGGGACATGCAAAGGTTTGCCATTTTTATCTAATGCAACAAATGTTACAAAAGCAGTTCCAGTAGTAGTTCTAATTCCCGTAACAATATCTTCAGCTTCTGCTTTAACTTCTATTTCCATAGAAGAATTGTGGACATAGTTTATGCGAGCATTTAATGAAAGTACATTTCCAACAAATACGGGTTTTAGAAAATTTACACTATCCATACATACAGTAACAGCATTTGATTGAGAATGTCTTTGGGCAACAATTCCTGCAACCATATCAATGTGTTTTAAAATTTCACCACCAAACACATTTCCAGCTGGATTTGCATCAGAGGGAAACATTCTGACAATAACTTCAGCATGAGATTCAGCAGGACTCTTTTCTCGAATATTTGATTCAGATGACATTTTATCTAAAATGTTTCTAATTTATCCAAATTTAATTTAATCAGTTGATTTTGATTATTTGAAATATTTTTCGAGTTTAATTTTATCGATTTTTGGGATTTTTGCCAATTCAAATCCTTCAGGACGTTTTGAAAGTGATCTAGTTGCATCAATACCCATTTTTGCAGTCTGTAACTTCTTTTGATTACTTGATGGATCAAGGCTAGAGCCACGCACGTTTTTTAGAATTATAAGATCTTTGTCTGCCTGGAATCTTGTGGCCATAGCATATTCTACTGCCTCAGCACTGTTAGGATCAATATCCTCATCAACTACTGTTACTTGTTTTAGCGAACGATGAGATTCGAATGTTTTTTTGATAATTTTTTTTGCATCGGAATCGTGTTTCTTTTTTATTTGTACAACTGCATGTAGCCAATTACATCCACCATTTGTCATGGATACTTGTTGTGTTTGCTTGAATGCTTTTTTCAAATCACCATTTAATTTTGATTCAATTGGCATACCCATCAATAATCTATGTTCTGAATAACCAGACAAAACATCATGAAATATTGGATTATTTCTAAAATACATATTTTCAAGTTCAAAAACTGGTTGAGATCTTTCATGGTCATATGTTTGAAGCATTTCGACCATCCATTCAGGATGTGTTTTGTCCTGAAGAACTCTTCCTTCCATAACGATTTCTGAACCTGATGGAATATTTAGTCCAGTAAATGGGAGTTTTGTTAAAGTCAGTTTTCCACCCAACAGAGAATTTGCAATATCAATCTCGTCTTTTCCCCACTCTGCTTGATATGCTCCGGCAATAGAAATTGCAGGATGAACACCAACAGTTATTGCAATCTTGAGATCCTCGCCATGTTCCTTAGCATCAATAAAACATCGATGTAAATGACGTCCTTCAACCATTCGTATTGAAAAATGAGTTTTATCAATTGGCATCATTCGATGAAAAGATGAATTTTGTTTTCCAGTTTCAGGGTTTTTGGCATATGCAATTGATGAGGTGATAAATGGGCCAGATTCTTTTTCAAAATGAGTAACAATAGGCATGGAAAGGAGGTTTTTTGAGCTATTTTCTTGAAATTTGCCAGAGGAGATAATTTTTGGGGCTTTTGCCTTTTTGATAGCAGAGATGACTTTTTCATGTATATTATATTCAGTACCTCCAACAGCTAGAGCAAATCTTTTTCGAGTACCAACCAAATTTGCAACTAGATGAAAATCACTTTCCTTGATATTTTCAAATAGTACAGCATGTGAACCGTCAACTTTTGCAGTAATTCCTGCAATCTCATATTTTGTTGAAACTTTAGTTTTTACAGTTTTGAGTTCTTTGTTTTTCTTTATTTTTGAAATATAATTTCTTAAATCACTCATTCTCAATCATCTCCATAATCTCAGACATTAAGTCTTTTGCAGTGTTAGGTTCTAATTCTTTTTGAATAAATGCAGAAACTAATGCAATGCCTCTCATCCTAGTACTAATTCGTTCAGATACAAGTTTGAGAAAGAGAGATTCAGTTCTAGATGGAATAATTGTGGTGGTGATCGGAGTAGGTCCAGTTGCTATTGAAGCCACCATGGAACCGATTTTGTTGGATCCTTCAGCTACAGAAATAAAATAACCATTATCAAATTTTTGAATAGATAAAGAAAAGTTACGGCCCTCCAAATTTACCAATTTTTGGAAAAATCCATTTGGAGAGTTCAATAAGCTATGAACAAGTCTTATGCTTTTATTGCTATTGATTCACTTTCTTGGGAGGCATCAGCTATGTTGTTTGGATTTTTTTTGCAGTTCTTTTGATGTTTGTCTAGATAAACAAAAGATTTCTGACAATACTCACATAGTGTTTTTTCCTTTGTCTTTGTAGCTTTTGATTTTTTTGTTTTAGATTTTGTAGTTTTTGCTTTTACTGCAATCTCTTCGGTTTCTGGTTGAACTTCAACAGATTTTGCTTCAACAGCATCAGCCTCAACTCTTGCACGTAATTTGGCTTTGTATTTCAAATTACGTGGTTTAGTTCTTAATCTATAGCCACAACATGGACACCATAGTCCTTCCCATTTGATGAATATTTCACAAATTTGACATCGACGTTGTCCAGAAGCATATCTTCCGGTTCCAACAGGCTTTTGAGCCTTGTATCTTACACAAATTCCTTTACAAGTCATCTTGGTAGTATTTTATAGAATTCATAAGTATATAAGGATGGATCGATGAAAAATTGATAAAACTTCATAAAAAGTTGTAAAAATTTTAAATAATTTTACGATCACAATAATTTGTTTCAACGAAAAACAAGAAATCTTCAATAAATATGTATAGCTTGTTTGAAATTCGTTTTTTTTGAAAAAATGATACGTGTCAATATAGTTGTTTGACAAAAAATTTCAGTTTTTTCTAAAAAAAATATAGAAAATAGAAGAAAATCATACAGTATGATCTGAATAAATAGAAAGTTTGTTCTCAAAATATGAAAAATTAACCGGTTATAGAGAGAGGCAATATAGAATGTCTATATCCGTCTCTTTGAGATATGTATTTTGCAGACAACATATCTCGTTTTCCTCTCTGATTGAAATTCTTGATTTTCATACTGGTCTTTCTTTCATCAACAAATTCCAATTCAAAAGATGAACAAAATTTGAGATTTAACATAGTTACAATTTGTTTTGCAATTCCCATATTGCCATTTCCAATTTTTACAATCTTTCTTTTTGCTCTAAGACCTCCAAGAACTCTAATGATATGAGCAACTAATTCTTCAACAGAGGAATGAAATGAGCTCTCAATTTCTTTTCCATAGTAAAATACAGACAAGCCAGTTCTCTCCCCAGGATCAATTCCTAAAATCAGATCATTTTCTTCAAAATCAAGATTAAGTTTTTGCATCATTATTCCTCGGAGTACAGTTGGAGGATGTTCAAAGATATCCTCATGAAGTATTGGGGTTTCACAGATTTTTGGAGATTCTTTGCGAGTGGTAAGAATAAGATGACCAGAATAATTTTGGATGTCTTCAGGCAAAATAGAATCAAATGATAATTTGAGAGCTTTTAGATATGTCGAGAATCTATAGTATGGTTTACCATAGGAAGTAGCAACTCCAATACGAGAATTAAGTAAGGGATCGATATTTGACAAAACGAAATATAGGATTTAGGGTTATGCCTTCAAAACAGTTGACACGACATGCGTTACTGCTTCATCAAAATTGGCATCAATTTTTGCTTGAATTTCAGATAATTTAGCCTCGCCTTCTTGGGCAATTTTTGCAGATTCAGCAGTTGCCTTTTCTTTAGAAGCATTGATCATAACTTCGGCTTCTTTTGTGGCCATTTCTCTGGTTTTTTCCATAAGGGCATCTATCTCATTTTGGGCCTTTACTGAGAGTTGTTTTTTCATGTCGCCAACTTTGCTGTTTAAGGAATCAATATCGTCTTCTAAGACATTTAGAGATTTGATGATTCCAGTGACTTTAGATTCAGCCATACTCATTACATTCGGATTTCAATGATTCCATTACTTAAATCATTCATTTTTAGGCATAAAATGTGGGATTATCCAGTAGTTAACAGTAGAATGGCTCTGGCAAGATCGCCTTTTGCTTCCTCTAATGCGGCTTTGGCCTTTTCTTCATCAACACCTGCTTGTTGGCTAACAAGTTGAATATCCTCTTCGGAGAAAATAGGAACTTCCAATTCCCTTTCCTCATAACTATCTGCAGTAACAGTGAAAATGGAATTATCTTTGGCTTTCATTTCTGTAACAGAGGGTTTTGAAATAATGATCTCTTTCTTGTCGGTCTTGATCGTGACTTCTTGAACGTTTGGCAGTTCATTCATGTCCAAGCCCATCTTGTCCATCATTCTTCGCATTTCGCGATTTCCTCCGCGCATCATGGTTCTTTTTCCTCTTTACGACTTTTTAAACTATCTCTAACCTTAATGGCTACACCTCTATCAAAATCAGAAATCATCTCATATGACAAAACAGCCCTACCTACTGCAATCACTTTGTTTTTGAACAGAACTGGAGTGTCAGATGCAATTCTAACATTTTTTCCGCATTTTACAACATGTTTACAAAATACTGATCTGCCTTCTTGAACAAATGGTGCGGCATCTTTGTTTATCTCAACACAATTTTCTTTGAAGGTTTTACTCTTCAAGAGCATTTGAGCAAAGTATGGACTAATTGCCAAACCTCCATCAATTCTTAATGTGCACAATAGTTTTCCTTTATGAATAACAGTTCGAATTCTACCGGTTTTTCTAGAGAATGTCATTTCGATGTCTTTTGGAAGATGTTTAGAAACACCATTTCCAAATAGGGAGTCAATGGAAGCTTGTAATTTCAGGACATGGTCCATATTCTGACCTCACATCTTCTAAATATTAGTTCAGTGATGATATAGGAAAAGAGCATAAAACTATATAGACCCAATTTTTTTATGTAGTTCATGGAAGAAAGAGAAGAAACAAGAAAAATACAGTTTACAGGTAAATCATCGTATATAGTTTCACTACCAAAACAGTGGATCATGGATTTGGGATTAAAACAAGGTGATCAGATTAGAATGGTAAGAAAAGGCTCATCAACCTTAGAGCTTTATCCTCCAAAATTTGAATCACGTAGTCAGAAAAAAGAAGAGGCAATAATTGAAATCAATTCTGAAGAAAAAGCATCATCAATTGTTAGAAAATTAATTTCACTTTATTTTCTGGGATTTAAGACAATTAATGTAAAGCCGAAAGATGGGAGATTAAGCCCCATTCAAAGAAACACGGTAAAAGAAGCAGTAAAGCGAATGTTGATGGGTTCTGAAATAATTTCAGACTCCACTAGTGGAATTACAGTACAAGTTCTAGTAAATTTGCTAGAATTATCAGTTGATGGAGCATTCAAGAGGATGATTCACTTGGCAAAATCAATGTCAAGTGATGCATTACTGGCAGTGAAAGAAAACAATGAGGATTTAGCTCAAGAGGTAATCAACACAGATGACGAAGTAGATAGATTTGGATTCTACATCATTCGTCAGTTAAAGATAGCAATCCAAAACGAACACATGCTAAAAGAGATGGGCTTTAGAAATCCTAGAAATTGTCTGGGATACAGACTAGTTGTAAAAAATATAGAGAGAACAGGAGATCACGCGGCATTTATTGCAAAAGATCTCTTGGAATTCAAAAAACCAGTGAAAAAGGAGATTTTGCAGAAATTACAAGACATGAATGAGTTCTGCTTAGCATCACTGGATGAAGCATGTCTGGCTCTGTTCAAGGAAGACTATGCACAGGCTGAAAGGACCATTGAGAAAACCAATGATATTGCAAAATTTGAGAAAAAGGTTAGAGAGGCTTCAAAATCGCTGAAAGATGATGAGGAGATTTACAGGGTCAGAAGAATGACAGAGAATATCAGAAGGATTTCTGAATATGCCAGCGATATTGCAGAAATTGTCCTCAATATGAACATAGAAAAGGCAATAAAAAAAACGGCATAGATTATTGAACAGTTAGAATCTTTAACTCGAATTATAGTAAAAACATGGAATCAAGATGAAATCAGCAATTCTAATCACATACGATAAGGAAGATGTGATTAATGAGGCAAAAGGGCTTTGTGATGCAGCAGGATTTCAAGTAGTCCATACAATCAAACAGAAATTTTTGAAGAGACCAAAATACGGCATCAGTGGCGGAATTTTAGAAAGACTAGAAGAGATTTCAGAAAAAATTAGGCCAGACGTCATAGTATTTGATGAGGTTCTAAAACCAAGTCAGAACTACAACTTAGCAGCAGCGTTGCATAGAGAAATTTTAGATAGAGAAGCATTGATTCTTGAGATTTTTGAAAGTAGAGCATCAAGTGCAGAATCAAAGTTACAAGTAAAGTTAGCTCAGCTAAGATATGAAATGGCCAGAGCAAAAGAAAAAGTTCGACTTTCAAGTATGGGTGAGCAACCAGGATTCATGGGAATAGGAAAATTCGAAGTTGATGTTTACTATAATGATATCAAACACAGGATGAATACTGTTAGATCAAAATTAGAAAAAGCTGGAAAACAAAGAGAATTGCACAGACAGGGAAGAAAAAGAATGGGATTCAAAACAATCTCACTTGCAGGATACACCTCAGCAGGAAAGACTACCTTGTTTAACATGATGACAGGCGAGACAAGAGACCAGAGTAGTGAGTTGTTTACAACACTTTCAACTACTACACGCAGAGTTTCAATTAATCAGGAGCCATTTTTGATATCAGATACTGTAGGTTTTATCAGTAAATTACCAGCATACATGATTGATGCATTCAAATCAACTCTAGAAGAACTGGGTCACACAGACATCATTATTGTGGTAATTGACATTGGTGATTCAATATTTGAGTTAAAAAAGAAATTTTCAAGTTGCATGAGAACACTAAGTGAATTAGGAGTTGAGAAAGACAGAATGGTATATGCTCTAAACAAATCAGATTTGTTAGAGCATAGTGAAATTGAAGAAAAAATTGAGACACTAAATCTAGTAGACAATAAAAAATGGATTCCAGTTTCTGCTAAAACTGGAAAAAATGTAAAACAACTCAAAGAATTGATTGGAGATATTTTGGAGAGTCATAATTCTCACAAATTTGGAAAAAAGATAGGAGTTGAAGAGACATTTGGTAATTGAAGTAGTACGAATTGGGCAGAGATTAGTAAGAGATGATAGAGTTACAACTCACGTAGCATTAGTTTCAAGAGCATTTGGTGCAGAAAGAATTTTCATGACAGAAATCAATCCAGAAATCAAAGACACGTTAGGAAAAATTAATGATACATGGGGAGGCAATTTTGAAATTGAATTCATTGACAGTTGGAAACCAATTGTCAAAAAGAAAAAAGAAGAAGGTTTCAAAATAGTCCACCTTTCAATGTATGGTGAAAAAATTAATGATGCTCAAGAAGAAATTAGAAAAGAAGAAAATTTGTTAATAGTTGTAGGTGCTGAAAAAGTGCCTAGAGAAATTTACGAGTTGGCCGATTTCAATGTGGGAGTAGGTAGCCAGCCACATTCAGAGATAAGTGCTCTTGCCATTCTTTTAGATCGTATTCAAGGAGGGCAACAATTTGAGAAAGAATTTCCAAATGCAAAACGGAAGATCATACCCACAAAAACAGGCAAAAATGTACAGGTAAAAGAAACAAGGGATTAATAATAGAAAATCAGGAGAAATTAGAGTTGGTAGACAAGTACGAAGATCCTTTTGTTAGAATTGCTTCAATGATTGGAGGAGATGAATATCTCAAAGTAGCTCGTTCATTGCTAAAAGCAGAAGATGCAACTGATGAAGAGATTGCCAGTTCTACAGGACTTAGAATCAATATGGTAAGAAAAGTTCTCTATGATCTTTTTGGAAAATCACTAATCACAGGTATTAGAGTAAAAGACGAAAGAAAAGGCTGGTTTGTCTATAGATGGAGAACTAGAAGAGAGGAAGTCGAACACTTTATTGAAAATCAAAAAAAGAAAATCGAGGAGAGATTACAGCAAAGACTAGATTATGAGAATGCATCTGATTTTTACCACTGCGGAAATGAGGATTGTCCAAGAGTAACGTTTGAGGATGCTCTTGAGGGAATGTTCAAGTGTCCTTCATGCGGAAATGTCCTTAATCTAAAAAAGAACGACAAATCAAAGAAAGCATATCAAAAGAAGATTGATGAAATCAAAAAAGATATGCAACAAGTGTTCTAATTAAATTAGTAATAGTACTGAATTTGAGGTTACTAGAATAAATAAGAGGAATAATTCTGACAGATCCTGAGTCAAATTACTACAGTAAACCCTGCAACAGGTGAAGATATCACCACATTTTCAGCAATGGATAAAGATCAGGTATTTGAATTAGTTAGAAAAGCAAAAAGAGCATTTCCTGAATGGAAAAAAGATTATGAAAAACGTAGAAGTTACATTTACAATCTAGTTGAGCATTTAAAGAAAAACAAAACAGAGTTGGCAAAAATTGCAACTAAGGAAATGGGAAAAGCACTAAAAGAATCAATTGGTGAAGTTGAGAAATGTGCTTGGGCCTTAGAATTTTATGCAGACCATGGAGATAGTTTTCTTTCTGACGAAGTACTAAACACAGATGCAAGAAAGAGTTTTCTAACATTTGAACCACTTGGAGTAATTGGTTCTATCATGCCATGGAACTTTCCATATTGGCAAGCTCTAAGATTTGCAGCTCCATGTTTGATGGCAGGAAATGTCATTGTGATGAAACCATCTAGAGTCACAATGCAATCAGGAATTGAAATTGAAAAAGCATTTGCAGATGCAGGAATACCTGACGGAGTATTCTCAACAGTAGTTGGCAGTGTAGATTCTGCAAATCACCTTATTGATTCAGAAGTTAATGCTGTGACATTTACTGGAAGTACAAATGCAGGAGCAAAAGTAGGTGAGAGGGCTGCTATGAATCTTAAAAAATGTGTTTTAGAATTGGGTGGAAGTGATCCTTTCATAGTTTTAGATGACGCTATTATTGAAAAGGCAGCTGATGGTGCAGCAAAAGGCAGATTCATCAATTGTGGCCAAAGTTGTGTAGCCTCAAAAAGATTCTTTGTAGGCAAGAACATTGCGGAAGATTTCATTGAATTATTCATCAAAAAGGCATCTGAGCTCAAAGTCGGAGACCCAATGTCAATTGAGACAGATATTGGACCGCTATCAAGCAAAGATGGATTAGAGACAATTTCTGGAATTGTAGAAGATGCAAAAGCAAAAGGTGCTGAAGTATTACTAGGCGGAGAAGAGATGGATGGAAATGGATATTTCTACAAACCAACAATTCTCACAAACATCACACCAGACATGAGAATTGCAAAAGAAGAGACATTTGGACCAGTTGCACCAATAACAATTGTTGAAAATGAAAGTGATGCAATCAAGATGGCAAATGACAGTGAGTTTGGATTAGGTGCAAGTATTTGGACAAAAGATCTTGCAAAAGCAGATAAAATGTCAAGAAGAATCGAATCAGGAATTGTTAGTGTAAACAATGTAGTAATTTCAGATCCAAGAATTCCATTTGGTGGAATAAAACACAGTGGATTTGGAAGAGAATTATCAAGATATGGAATGTTAGAATTTGTAAATCTAAAATCGGTTAGATTCTATGATAACTTGACACATCATCATTACGTAGAATAATTTTTCATAGTTGAAATTATGAGCATCCTTTAAGTATAATTTTAGCGTATTATATGGTGACGAGGACACTCGATGACGTGTTGTTGAGTGAAGATCAAAGAGATCTTGGGAACGCCTTGAGCTTTGAGATACATTCAGAGTTCATGATTCCTCTGGGACAAAGTCCTCGTCAAATTCTTCATCATCTTCTTCATCATCACATTCTTCTAATTCGATATGTGTAGGAGTTCCATCATCTCCAAAGAAAATTTCGATGCAGATATCAGTAGATAATGTAGAGGCTAAAGTTTCAGCTAATTCTTTTGGAAAATTTCCTAATCTACTTGGATCAGAGGAATATCGATATTCAGTTACTACATCATCATGATAGAAATCTAACTCGATATCTCCGTTTGCAAATTTTCGTACAGCAACTACTTGACCAAATATGCTGTCAGCCAAGCCTACTTTCCTTGTTCAGCAACATCTCGTGTGAGATTTTCAGCAAGATCTTCATAGTGTTGCCTGGATTTTCCTAAATCTTTGAGTTTGGCAGCTTCAATTTCATTTAATTCCCCATCAACCTTCTGTGCAACATATTGCAATCTAGCTTCTGCCATCATAAACAATCGATTATTTTCTTTCCAAAGATGTTCAGTAATATGTTCCACATATTGTTTCATATCAGAAATTAATTTTGCAGATTCACCTGAAGAAAGATATTCTTTTGCAGAAGCTTCCATGTTAGATGCAATTTCTCGAGAACGTTCATGATCTATTAACATCATTGCGATAGGACCCATATTTTTTGGCAATCCAGCTTGTTCTAATGCAGGAAACAAAGAATTCTCTTCTTTACTGTGATGACAAACATCTGTAAAGTTTTTTGAAAAATCAATAACAGGAAGTAAGATAGATTCAGGAATTTGTTTATTTTCATTTAATAATTGAATTGTAGCATCCATTGCTTTGACAACTTTTTCAATTAACTCATGATCACGTCTTAATGATGCAGTTGACATGACGAATGTAAATTATTTCTAGTATCTATATCTTAGTTTTTTAAAATAATTAAAAGATAGAAAGTGTTAACGATTTTTCGTTAACAAGTGGGTTTAACGATTAGAAAGTTTTTTTGATTTCACAAATGCCCAAATCTTTTTGGTCATTTCACTTGGGGCAATTGGTTTTTTACCAAATATTTGTTCAGCAGTTTCTTTGCGACCTGCAAAACTAATGGCATATCCACCAAATGCTGGTTTCTTTGCTTTTGATTTGGTTGCTTTCTTTTTTGGTGCAGCCTTTTTCTTTGGTGCAGCCTTCTTTTTTGTGGTAGTTTTTCTTTTGGTTGTTTTCTTTTTTACTGCCAATTTCTTGTAGTTGTATTCGAAATAAAGTATAAGAACTTAGAGCTTTACGTAATGTAAAACTAGATGATTTTTGAGCCTCTTTACTGATTTGAGTCTGAGATTAGGAGAATGAGAAATTCTGCTAAATCCAGTACCTCGTAAATAGGAAATAGAGTCTTCTCCACCAAGTAAGTAAGGAGATATCGTTAGTATCATTTCATCAAAGAGATTATGTTTTACAAATTCCCAGTTTACAGTTCCTCCTCCTTCAACCAGTATTGTTTTGATTTTCTTTTTTGATAGTTTTTTCAACAGTAATTTTAAATTCACAGAATCATTACCGGTACTAATTATTTCAACAGGGAATTTTTCTAGTTTTTCAAGATTTTTTTTAGTAATTTTTTTAGATATTGCAATTATCGTTGGAACTTTGTTACTTGATTGAAGAATTTTTGATGTTTTTGAAATAGTACCTTTAGAATCTAAAACAATTCTGATAGGGTTTTTTCCTTTAACATGACGAACAGTCAAGAGAGGATTATCACGTGATGCGGTATTTTTTCCAATAAGAATTGCATCTACACTTGAACGTAATTTATGAAGTCTTTGAATATCTTTTTGTGATGAAAGTTTTGAATCGTTTGTTTTAGTTGCAATTTTTCCATCAACAGATATTGCTCCACTTAGAATAACATGAGGTCTAGATTTTTCCATGAACTATTTTACCTCCAATCATTACTGCTTGGATTGCAGATTCAGATGCTCTATGTACAATAGATGCATATGGTTCATGCATTGGTTCTAAATCTAATGCATGTTTGTTTAGAAATATGCAATCAGCAATTTTTTTGGTTTCAATTACTCCAATGTCTTTTTTTAGTATTTTTCCTCCATTTACGGTAGCCATTTTCAAAATTTCTTTAGGATTGATTCTTTTTTTATGAATGCCCATTGTGACTTTCCAAAGATAATCCATTTCTCTGAACATGTCAGGAGAGTTTATCATAACATTATCTGTGCCTAATCCAAGCGTACAACCGGCCTTTTGCATCAAAGTAATGTCAGGAATTCCTTCAGCCAAAGAAGAATTTGCTCTTGGGCAAACTACTATTCCTCGAGTTTTTTTTGCAGCTAGATGAAGATCACTGTTTGATGCATGAGTCATATGAATAAGAAAATGAGGTTTCATGGACAATGCACGAATCACTTCAGATTTTCTAGTCATCTTTTTAGATCTTGAAACGCTCTGTTTTGTTTCAGCAGAATGAATTGCTCGAATCTTTGATGTCTTTGAGTAATGATTCAATGTTGAAGTACTGTTCTCATTTGCACCACTAACTCCAATACCATCACATTTTTGAAGAATTAGAGGCAATTCCTTGGCTTTTTCTTTAGGAATGGGGAGATTTTTTTTGATTTCAGTTGAATTTTGGTAGAAATTAACCCTACCCAAAATAATTGATCGGATTGGAATTTCAGATAATGTTTTTTTCAACAAGATAACACCATCTAAACCCCCTTCTCTAAAATCAACAAAGGTGGTTATTCCTTTTCTAATCATAGAATGACATGTATTTTTCATAAAATTAGACAAATTTTCAGGAGGAGTGTTTTTTAGAATTTTTGACTTTGCCCCAAAAACAGGATGTATTTTTTTATCTACAGAACTTTCTAGAGTGACATCTTTTCCAATTGAATCACCTATGTGTGTATGTGCATTGATAAATCCTGGGATCAATAAAAGATCTTCACAGTCAATAGAATCCTCTTTACCACTTGGTTTAATGTTAGGTTGAATTCGTTTGAATCTACCATCTTGAATTTGTACATTTGTTTTTGAAACAAATTCTAATTCTTTTCCTAAAAGGAGACTAATGTTCTTGATTAACATGATAATTCATAAACTTCAGGTTTTTCTTTTCCTGAATCTCGAATTTCACGAATTGTATCAAGCGATTTTGTGGCTAATTTTACAGCATCTCTACATGTAGAAGCATTACCAATACCACAATTCAGAAAAATCTTATCATCATTTTTTATCATGTTAATGAAATCTTGTACAGATTTTTTTCCATCATCACTTGCAACTACCATAAAGTTATCACCTCCCATAAAAAACGTAAGTGAATTTTTTTCCAGAAAATATTTTGACATTCTTGAATATAATTGAAAGATTATAGATGAAATCTCATATGGAGAATTGGTTGTTCTTTTAGATGAAAGATCATCAACGTCCAAATGCATTATAGTGATTTTAGAATCAGATGTGTCATCATTAACAAATCCAAAAATATTGTATTGTTTGTCTAGTACAACTTCATTCTTCTTTCCGTCATATGCTTTCAAATTTGCTTCAAATGGAGATTCAGCAAAACCAATTGAAATTGTTAGATATACTTCAAATGATTTTTCCAGTGTTTTTTGAATTTCAATGTGTTCTTCCAAGCCAACTCCATTTGAGACAACAAAAAATTCATCAGCTCTGTTTAGAAAAACAAGACAATTCTTTTCAGAAAATAATTTTTGTAATTGTTTGTACAGAGATGCTTGAAGCATTTGTAATTCATGCTCTCTATCGCTGCCCAAAGTTAAAGTCCATGGACCATAACCTGTTATTTTCAAGATACTTAGTTGAATCATTTTTGAATCCTTTTGAGTTCTGATGAAATCTTTACGACTGCTTCTACGGCACGTTCAGCTACAGGTCTAATTCGGGCATGGGCATGTCTTTCCTGCATTCCAGGACCAGATATTCCTAAAGATACAGGTTTTTGGTGTTTAATCGATAAATCAGTAAGTGCCTGAGCAGCAGCATGAGAAATAACCTCATCATGTTTGGTTTGACCTTTGATAATGGCACCCAAAGTGACTACAGCATCAACATCATTTTTTTGTAACAACGTATCAACAATTATGGGCATATCATATGCGCCTGGAACAGAACAAGTATAGGTTATTTTTAATTTCAATGAATCAGCTTTTTCTTGTGCTACTGAAAGCATTCTAGATGTCACTTCGTCATTGAATTCCGAAACCACTATAGCAATATTCAAAATTAATGCACCTTAGCGTATTCTAGTAGTTCTTTTCCATCAATTAATGGAATTCCATTTTGTTTTGCAAACTTTTCGGCTTTATCAACAGACAATGCAGTATATGTTTCAGCATCCATCATTTCACATATTGCAGATACTGGGGTTAAACCTGCAATCTGTGTAAGATAGACAGACATTTCTGTGTGTCCTTGACGTGCTGCTAGCAAACCTTTTGATGCAATAAGTAAAGGAACGTGTCCTGGTGTTTTGAAAGATGATGCAAACTTTTTTTGTTTATTTTCAACATTGTAAATATTTGCCATTTCTCGTATTGTTAATGATCTGTCATTATCAGTGATTCCAGTATAGGTTTGATAATGATTTACAGATAAGGAAAATGTTGGATGATCACCATAAGGAGCTAATCCCATAATCATTTCTTTGTTAGATATAGAAGAATCAGCTAAAATGTCATGCATGTATTTTAGTTCAAGTGAATTGGCAAATTGATTATCTATTGCAATACAAAGTAATCCACCAGCATGTTGACGCATTCGGGCAACATGTTCAGGAGTAACAAATTCTGCTGCAACCATCATATCAATCTCATTTTCTCGTCCAGCAGAGTCAAACAAGAGAACAAATTCTCCTCTTTTTAGAGATTGTAGTGCAGTTTCAAGAGACATAAACAAAAAAATCCTCAGACTGATTATAAAGCTTACTTGAGAATTGGTAATTACCAATAAAGTGGTAGTTTTTCAGGCTTATTTTAGAATATATTTTCCGAGAATGTCAGTTTCAATATTAACTTTGTCGCCTACTTTTTTTGTTTGAAAATTAGTAACCTCAATTGTATGAGGAATTAATGAAACAGATGCAAGATTTTTTTTGATGTCAGTTACTGTCAAACTTATTCCATCAACTGCAATAGAACCCTTTTTGACTACATATTTTGCCAATTTTTTAGGTACTTCAAACCAAACTTGAACCTCTTTGGGTTTTTTTTGAATTTTTTTAATTATTCCTACACCATCCACATGTCCTAAAACAAAATGACCTTCTAGTCTATCTCCAGCCTTTAAACTTCGTTCAATGTTCACTATTCCACCAACCTCAAGATTACCAAGATCAGTTTTCTTTGTTGTTTCTTCAATCATCTCAAATATACAACTAGATTTTGATAGTTTTGTTGCAGTAAGACACACACCATTTAGGGCAACACTTTGTCCAATTTTCAATCCCTTTGCATGTTTACCAAGATTTACAGTCATCTGTACTGCACTTCGATTTTTTGTATTTTTAGAAATTTTTTCTACTTTACCTATTCCTTTAACAATTCCGGTAAACATCAAAATCATCTAATAACTGACGTATAAAATGATTTAGTTAATTTTCATTTTAGATTTTTTTGAATCTAATTCTTCAAATTCATTTTCACAAACCTGATGAAAAAGAGAGCATTTGTTTTCTTTTGCTGCAATCTTGATTTTTTCCATATCTTTGTTTAGAACCCCTTGAGCTGCTAAAAATGCATTATCGCTATCTCCTAATTTTTCAAATAGTTTCGATTTTGCAAGAGGTATTTCTTTGAGGCTAGAATCTACCATTTGAGCCTTATCATAAAATTCAACTGCAACTTCATAGTCTCCCAAATGGCTGTGAGATATTGCTTTGTTCATCAAAGCTGTAACGTCTGTTGGGTCTATCGCAAGTGCTTTTTCATAGTATTCAAGCGCCTCTTTGTGTTGATTTGATTCATTTAATGACAATCCCATACTATTCAACGCCCATGAATCTTTAGGGTTAGAAGAGAGAATTTCTTCACATAATTTTAGAACTTGTTGGTACTCACCTAAACTTTCTAATGCATAAATTTTATTTTTCAATGCATATGTATCTGATTTTTTTATTTCAAGGACCTTATCACAATAAGATATAGCTTCTTGATATTTTTCAAGATAAATTAAAGACAAGCAGATATTTTGAAGTGCAACCATATCATTGGGGATTTTTTCTAGGAGACTCTTGCAATAATTATACATCTCTTCATATTTTCCTGCATTAAACATTCTAGTTATGACATTGCTAGGATCTAACAGATTAACCATTTCTAATAATTAGATAGAATCTCATTATCTTTAATCTATTGCAAGATAAAGATGAATTATTGATTATTTTAGGACTTTACGAATGGTTTCATTCAGCACTTTAGAGTAGCTATAGGAAGATTGTTCTTGTTGAATTAATTTTGCTTGACGTAGGCGAAGTTTCTTATCAATATCATCGTCAATCATTATGGTAACTCTCTTTGCCATGCGTGAAAAGTATGATGTTTATAATATAACATTATGTGAGGAGTCCCAAAAATGGGAATTAGGTGTTTATGCTTGATATAACATGTTCAATATTGAAGGGTTTTTGAACTATAGTTACATTCAGTTTTTGTAATTTTTCCTCAGTTACTGTACTAGTATCAGCTGTCACTGCAATTATACGTGCTTTAGGTTCAATCTCTTGGATTTTTTTGATTGCATAAAATCCAGAACCATTAGGCATGTTAATATCAATAAGAGTAACATCAGGTTTCAATTTTTTATATAGTTTCACAGCAGTAATACCATCAAATCCATTTCCTACAATATTGATTCCTTTTTCTTCTAGAAATTCAGAAAATAGTCGAACAGTATCCTCATCATCATCAATGATAATAACAGATCTGCTCATAAATTGATAAAACAAATGTGTTCTTTATATTTTAGATCTCCAGATACCATATATGCCAGGATTAGACAAATTAATTTCAACATCAATCCCTATCAAAATTAAGAAAAAAATTGATGCAGATACACTAAAAAAAATTGAACGAGAATTATTTTTAGAACATGGAATGTCAATTAAACTTGCTACAGAACATTTTCAGACATTATTAAAAATCATTAAAAAAAATTCAGAATTAGACATTAAGGAATTTGAAAATAAATGTCTAAAAGAAATCATTCAAGTAAAAAAAGTGAAAGAAAATTATCATCTAACCATACTTGATTCAAAACTGGTTCATGTGATTTTAGATATGTTTGGAGATGATGAGACTAGAAAAATGATCACATACATTCTAAAGAGTGAACACACCATACCAGAAATTCTAAGAGAATCAGGAATACCTAAAACCTCAGGATACAGAAAGATAGAGAATCTATTAATCAGTGGATTTTTCATAGAGACTGGAAAAGTGCTTAGTGAAAGTAAAAAAATATCAAAAATACAGTGTATTTTTCAAGAGATTTCGATAGATGCAAAAAAAGAAAAATTGACAGTTAGTGGTATTGTGCCTAAGAAAACATTTGAAAAGAGCACAACAATGAAATCCATTCTTAAAGAATTATAGTCTACTTTACAAGATCAAGCAAGGCTTTTGCTTGTTTAAAGTGAACTTCATCAATCATTTTCCCTTCAACAGTAGTAGCACCTTTTCCTTTCTTTGTTGATTCAAGATAGATTTTGCAAACTTTTTCAGCCCATTCTATTTCATTTTTGTTTGGATGAAATAGTTTGTGAGTTACAGAAATATGATCTGGATGAATAATGCTTTTTCCAGAATAACCCAAACTTTTTCCAACTTTGCAGTCATTTTCTAATCCCTTTGAGTCTTTGAGATCCTGCCAGATTGCATCTATTGCAGCTACACCGGCAGCTCGTGCATCCACAGGGATTTTTCTTCTAGAATATTTTGCTCCATCGGCATCTTTGGTATATTCTACACCAAGATCATTTAGGAGATCAAACACGCCAAAGACTACTGCAACTACTCTTTTACTGCTAGATGCGATTTGGTATGTATTAACAACACCTTCTGCAGATTCAATTGAAGGAATTAGTTGTATTGGTTTTAGTTTTCGTTTTTTCTCCAATTCTGAAATGATTTTTTCAATTTTTTTGAGTTCTTTGGTATTGTTTACTTTGGGAATAACAATTCCATCAATTCCTTTTTGAACAATTTCTTTAAGATCAGCAGGAATTTTGCCCGATAAAGTGGAATTTGTTCGAACAAAAATTGAAGACTCGTATGACTTTTTAGATTTGAGAGCAGTTTTGATTAGCTTTCTTGCATTAACTTTTTCATTGTCTGGGACAGAATCCTCTAAATCAAAGCACACAATATCAGCCTGAAGTTTTTTTGCTTTTTCTAGAAATCTAGGATTGTTTCCAGGAACAAAAATGAGACTTCTGAAGAGCTGAGTCATTAAATGACTAAGCGCCTTCAGGCTTCATAATGATTTTGCCAAAGAAGTCACCCTTTAGCATCTTTGTATGAGCCTCTGCTGCTTGTTCGAAGGTAAAGACAGAGTCAACAATTGATTTTATCTTTCCTTGACCCATCCAGTATAGACCTTGATCTAATTCAGCTTTAGTTCCTTGTGTTGAACCTAAGACATTGATTCCTTTGAAGAAGATGTGTCTAAGATCTATTTGTGCGTCATAACCTGTTGTTGCACCACATGAAACTAGTGTTGCACCATACTTGAGCAATGTTAGTTGCTTGTTGAAGTGAGTTTGACCAATGTGATCAAATGCAAGATCAATTCCAGGTGCTTCACCTTTTGTTTTTGCAATTTCTTTTGAAATTTTGAAGACTTCTTTACTCCAGTCGTCTTTTCTGTGGTCTACTGCATAATCTGCTCCAAGTTCCTTACATTTGTCTAATTTGTCAGGACTTGCAGTTGCAATGACATCACAGTTGTATAGTTTAGCAATTTGAATTGCAAAGCTTCCGACACCAGAACCACCACCCATTACGAGTACTGTTTGTCCTGGAGTAATCTTTGCTCTACCAACTAACATGTGCCAGGAGGTAAGAATTGTCATTGAAGCTGCTGCTGCATCTTCATATGAAACTCCATCAGGAATTTTTGAAACATTGACTTCTGGTAAGTGTATTTGTTCAGAGTATGCACCCCATAGTGGTCCAGTTTGGAAACCCCAAACTTGTCTTCGGGTACAGTCAAATTCTCTTCCATCAGTACATGCACTACAAACTCTGCATGCAAGATTTGAGTGAGAGACAACTCTGTCACCTACTTTGAAATTTTTAACATCTTCGCCTACGGCGATAACATCTCCAGCTACATCAGAACCTGAAACATGTGGAAGAGGAACTGCTACTGGAACTCCTCTCATCCCCCAAATATCATTATAATTTAGGGCAGATGCTTTATTGGTAAAAATTACCTCATCTGCTTTTGGTTTTGGTTCGTCTATATCCTGGACTTTAAGGATCTTAGCGTAATTATCATCTGGTGCATATTCATTGTATACGACTGCTTTCATGGAATTACAGGCTGGTTACCCATAATTATATTTTATCTGGGATCAGACACGATTAAACTTAAATTCACGTTTTGGTTGTTGGGTTGAAAGTAAAATTTGCTTTAGTTGATCGTCTGTAATTTGTCCAGGGATTTTTCCCTGAGTTGCCATTCCTATCAAATATTGTTCAACTAAATCAGCCAGTTCTGGTTTTACCATTTTGATATTGTTTAATCTCATTCTTGCTTCAGGAACTAGGATTTGTTTTAGAATCTGTTCTTTTTGTGCAGCTAGTTCGTGATTTGTATTGTCTTGAGGTTGATCGTTTGATTCAGGAAAACTCATTTTGAATCTAAGTGTAAACTTTCAATTGAGGATTTTCAACAATCATTTCTTTTAGAATTTCTGTTGCTAATCTGTCAAGTTTTTGCATACCTTGTTTAGAAACTATACGTCCTTTCTTCTCAACCTTCTCCAAGTAACCTAATTTCTCTAGTCCATGGATGGCATTTCTAATAATTGCACCGCCAGCGTCTTTGTGATGAGCTGCACCATAACCAGATGGTTTACCGCCACCATAATCTTTTCTTAATTCGTTAATTCCAATTGGACCATGAAGGTAAATTTTTCTCATAATTGAAGCACATCTAGTATGCCACCAATCACGGTTTTGTGGTGGTTTGTCAGCATGAGCTCCAGTTTTTACAAATGGAATCCAAGAAGGAGCTGGAATATCTTCATTTTTTAGGATCTCAGCTAGCTTTCCTATCAATACATCTGCTGGTACATCGTATACCTTTGCCATGAAGACAAAAAATCGAGAATCGTCTTATAAATCATTGAGATATTATTTTGCGATACGTGTGCCCACACAAGTAGCAAGATATTCTGATCGACTTGACAGATGCTCTACCCAAACGAATTCGGGAATTTACTCCAGGCGCAATGAATGATTTACATTTTTTGCAAAAAACCATCCGGAGTTCATAAGGCATTCGGATTTTGTGTCGAGTGCTAATTCGTCTTGCAAGAAGAGCTTGGCGTTGAGAGAGTTCAGGATCGGTTTTTGCGTTACTAATTGCATTTTGTATTAGAATTTGCATTCTCTCCATTGCAAGTTTTCTTACTGCAGGTTTCACAATAATTTCTAAAGTCACACCTAAAAATTACTTCTCATTAAAATCAAAGATATGCAGTCAGCGGGATTCGAACCCGCGTCACAGGGTTGGAAACCCCGAATACTAACCAGGCTATACTATGACTGCAACAAAATGCAAATTTTTATGCCTACATAAAAATGGTTTTTTCGTACTCATAGAGCATTCTGGCAACAACAGTATGACCTTCAAAGGGTTCATTGCCAACTGAATACATCTGGGCAAATTTTTTTTCAATAGAATCTGAAAAATGTCCTTTCTGGAACCCTCCAAACACAAGACAATAATCAGTATTGATCTCAGATACAATTTTTTCATACGAATTTTCAGTTCCCTTGGTAGAGAATCCAATTATTTTTGAAGGGTTTATTTCATCAATTAATTCTGAAAATGTTTTATTTTTGATTTCAAGTAGTGTTTCATTATTTGCAATTATCTTTTTTTCTTTATACAATTTTTCAATCAATCCTGCAAACCTATGATAAGATTTTGGCACATGCACATTTTGACCAAAATAGATCACCTTATCATCAATTGTATGAACATAGAGTTTGATTTTGTTTTTTAGATAAAGTGGAATTGTTGTTGCTTCAAGTATTGAAAAATGCACAAGGTCTGGTCTACCTCTCTTTAATTCATTGATGATTCCTTTCATTGCTGCAAAGTGCCATGAGTTATCTAGTAGAATTTCCGATGAAAGTTTTCCGAGTTTTCTTGCATGAGAAATTACTGATTGATGATGTTTTAGTTCAGATGGAACAAGTTCTAATGCTGATTCAGCTAAAACTACAGAAATCATTTTAGTTTAACATCTGAATTTGATTCTTAAATTCATTCCAACCTGATTTGGGATTACCATTTTCATCAAACAATCCAGCATTGCATACATAATGATCTAGTCTCTCAATTACATGCTCACTACTGCCAAAACCTGAACCTCCTACTGTGAGTTTGTCTTCTCCTACCTCTTGTACTTCGAATGCACAAGTTCCTTCAGGTTTGTCATTTTGCCTATACCATGTGAAAAACTCTAGTTCAGATTCATTTTCTGCATAAAATTCAAAGGATTTTTCTAAAAATTCAGTCTGAGATTCTTCACTTCCTCCAACAAAGTCAGAGGTACTCCAGCTAATCTCAAAAATTGCAGCATTCCTATCACCTGCCAAATCAATAATTTGTTCTAGGTCTTCTTTTGCTTGTTGTGGGGTTTTCACCATATCACCTACTGTATCTACAGGAGAATAAGAGAATGCAACAAAATCACCAACATCCAAATCAGTCACAATGTTTTGCAAGTCCTTATTCAAAACTTGGTGTAATGCAAATGCATTTCCAATTTTTACATCAGGATGTTTTTCCTTAATTTTATCATATACTCCAACGAATAGTTCTTTGTAAGGAGGAATGTTTTGTTCGTAATATCTGAATTGAGATTCTGTTTCTCCTGCAAGAATTACAGTATCAACAATATGGTATCGAGACAATATTGCATCAAGAACACTAACTACTCTATCTTCATTTAGTGATTGGATAGGTGGTTTTCCAATCCAATCTGGAAATGGTCCTAATGTTTCTCCGTTAATTATTGAAAAGTAAAGTGTAACTTTGAGATCGTTTTTTTGATTAAAGCTCATCAAGGCATCAGAGTATTGCCAATTGTATTCTCTATGTTCTGGTTCAATTAAATTCCAAAAGAGATAGACATTGCTTCTTCCAATTCCAGATTCAGATGCAGTAGAATAGATTTCATCTAACTCTTGTAGTGTTACAGATTGATTTGGAGAGTTAATTACTAGTCCAATCTTCTCATTAGTCTTTACAGGTGTAACTTCAGGATTTGAATCACTAGGAATACTGAGAACTCCAGCTATAATGGCAATAACTACTGCCACGCCTATACCTACGCCTAGAATCTTCTTATCCATACGAATTCAAAAAGAAAAGAAAGTAAAAAAGTTGTGATTCTGTTATCTATCCAGAAGTACAACCACTAAATCCACATTCAATGCAGATACTGCAACCTTCTACAAATACAAGGTTGTTCTTACATGTTGGACATAGACGATCTTCTGCAACTTCTTCTTGTTGTTGAATTGGTTCAGATTTGATTTCTTCGTCATGTACCTTTAATGCAAGTGCTGCATTAACTTGTGATTTGATGTATGGGTTTGTGATTTGTGTTGAAACATAGTTTGTTACATGTTCACTTGGTGTAACATCAAATGTTTTTTCTGCATTTTCACTTGTCATATGAAGAACTTGTTTGTGTCTAGAGCCATCACGGTACACTGTGATACCTTTTAGACCAATCTCATGTGCCAACAGATATGCAGATTTTACATCTTCTGCAGTTACATCATATGGCATGTTGATTGTTTTTGCAATTGCATTTCCAATCCAGTCTTGCCATACACCTTGAGCCATCAAGTGATCAGACCAGTGAATGTCCATTGCGGTTACAAAGACATCTTGCATCCATTGAGGAATTTCATCAATTCCTTTCAATGAACCATAGTTGTCTGCAATTTTTGCAAGGATTTCATCGTTGTATAGGTTATTTTCTTTTAGGACTTGTTCAACAATCTTGTTTGTATAGAAGAATCTTCCTACAGTAACTCTCTTCTCAAATACCAATGCAAATGCAGGTTCCATTCCGTTTGAACAATCTGCAATCATTGACAAAGTACCTGTTGGAGCTACTGTTGTTGTTAGGACATTTCTAATTCCATATTGTTTGATTTTCTCAACTAGTGCATCCCATTCATAAGAGTGAGATTCTTTTGGCTTTTCATAATAGCCTGCAACAGGAATCTTTCCTTCAGGATATTCCGTCTTGGAGCACAGTGGGAATTCACCACGAGACTTGGCAAGGGCTACACTTTCTTCCATGGAATAGTATGTTAAGGCTTCAGATAGTTTGGATTGTAATTCATATCCCTCTTTAGAGTTGTATGGGATTCTTAGTTTGTACAAGAGATCTGCTACTCCCATTACACCTAATCCAATTCTTCGGGATTCCTTTGATGCTACATTGATCTCTGGAACTGGATAGTGATTAACATCAATGATGTTATCAAGGAATCTTGTAGTCTTTCTGATTGTTTCTTCATATCTTTGCCAATCAAATTCATAGGTTCCATCTGCTTGTCTCTTTACGAGATTTACTAAATTGATAGAACCAAGATTGCATGATTCGTATGGGTAAAGACTTTGTTCACCACATGGATTTGTTGCACGTAATGGTGCTTGTCTTGCTTTTGCAAATACATTGTATTTGTTAATTTGATCAAAGAAGATCAAACCAGGTTCTGCACTCTTCCATGCAGATAATGCAATCAAGTCAATTAGTTGGTGTGCGTTAATTTCTTTAACTGGTTTTTTGTCACGTGGACTACGTAAAACATAGTTACCATCACTAGTGTTTACAAGTGCATGCCAAAAGTCTTCCCAAACACCAACGCTGACGTTAAAGTTTTCTAAAACACCAGGTTCTGTTTTGTTTGTGATGAATTTTTCAACATCTGGATGCCATGCTTCAATTATACCCATGTTTGCACCACGTCTCTTTCCTCCTTGTTTAACAACTTCAGTTACAGTGTTAATGATGTTCATGAAGGAAACCGGACCGGATGCAACACCTGATGTTGATGCTACAATGTCACCTTCTTCACGAAGATCAGAATAGTTGATTCCAACTCCACCACCAGATTTGAAGATTAATGCTGCATCAGAAGTTGATTTCATGATTTCTTCCATGCCATCTTGCATTCCAAGTACAAAGCATGCAGAGAGTTGACCTAGTCTGCCACCTGCATTCATCATTGTTGGAGAGTTTGGCAAAAAGTCTTGAGAAACCATCAGATCAAAGTACTCTGTGATTTTATCAGCATAGCCATCTAGTTTCTTTGCTGCAAGTAGTGTCAAAAGTTCTTTGAAGCTTATCTTCATGTGACCTTTGTTTGCAAGTGTTACGTAGTGGTTGATGAGTGATCTGAAATGCCATTTGTTGAAGAAATAGTCTCCAACTTTGAATTTGTAATCAAAGGCATCTAGTTTTTCAAGATAAGACTTTGCTTCTTCTACATCTTGTTTTGTATTTCCAGATTTGTCAAAGACTTGGGCGTCATACATGAGATCACCAATTCCGACAAGTATTGCGACTCTCTCAAACATTTGAGTTGGAGATTCAATAATCTCATTCTTTCCATTTCTGAAAAGGTATCTTGATGCTAAAACTCTAAGACAATTCAAATCAAACTTTTTGGAGACTGGATCAAGGGCCTTTAGATTCAGGACCTTCATTTTCTCGTCTCTTAGTTTTCTTCTCTCATGTCTGTAAACAATGTAGGCTTTTGCAATATCGCTATTGCCACTGTCAATCAAAGTAGACTCTACAATATCTTGAATATCTTCAACAGTAGGGCTTCTCGTACTAGTGAAGCCTTGCTCTACTAACTTGTTAACAACATTATCTGCTAACTGATCGGCTAGACCACGGTCGGCTTTAGAGGTGGCAGCCAATGCCTTGTAAATGGCATTTGAAATTTTATCCTTATTGAAAGCCGTTACTGCGCCACTGCGCTTACGGATCTCATTGATAGTATTTTCTATTTGTGAATTATCCATTATAATCTCCCCGCAAGGGTTATGATCAATGCGGGTATAAATGATTTGTCAGTTTTTGTCTAAAAGTTCGGTTCAAAAAATTTGACAACGCTACTATGAACTTCATAATGGCATAACTTCTGCGATAGACGATGATCGCGAAGGTCTGAAACAGATCAAAAAGTTTTCAAAAATGATCGTAACTAGTTTTTCATTTATGAATTTCAGACAACATATGGAGACTTGCACTTTGGACACTTATCTTCAAACGGTTCATCTTTAAAACCACACTCACCACAGATTGCAATGTCTTGAACAGGCTTGAAGGATGTTGTAAGTTCTGATGTCTTCTCAATTGCTTTTTTAATTTCTGCAGGCTTTGCATCTTTGCCGATATTTAGTGTTACAAACAATCCCCCGTTTAGCAACTTTGAGAGTTTGTTACACTCAGAGATTGGCTCGCTCTTGGCAGTATAATCAGAGACTTCAGAGGCATCAATAATGATTCCCTCAGAATAAGAATCACCTTCCATAGAGTTTAAGGATGAATTTTTGCCATATTTCTCACCATCAAGAGTAGCAAATCTGGTTGCACTTTCAGTTTCAGTCATGCAAATAGCCACAGGATCACCTAATTCTTTGCCTTTTTTGGCGCCAACGTCTACTGCAGTTTCAATTACCTTGTGAAGGATTTCACGACCTTCTTTATTATCTTGGAATCCAAGGATGTTAAAGACTGCCTCTTTGAGGCCTACCAAATTGATTACAAGTGAAACATTACTTTTTTGCATATACTGAGTATTTTTGGCCAAAATTGGATTCAATCCGCGTCTAGTCAAATCAGAAATGTCTTTCTTTCTCAAGGCCATGGAAGATAAAGCTGGTTTCATGAGTAATGCCAATCTTGCTCTAAAGTAAGTTTCATCTTTGTTTGATTCAAATGCTAATCTTGGAAGATTGATTGATACTGATTCAAGCATTATTGAAAGTGGACCAGAACTTTTAGTTGATCCATTAGTAATACCATGACTTGATGTTTGTCCTTTGGCAAACATTACTTTTCCACCAAGTGAAATTATTTCTGATACTGCTGCTGAAACATCTGTGATCTTTCCTTTTTCATTATCTATGATTAATCCAATTTTTGGAATTGGGGTAAGCTTTGTGTAGTTTTTGTATGCATTAATAATTGAATTAATTATTTTTGTATCAGATCCTAATTGTAATCTAATTGAAACGTTAGTACTTGATTTATTGTATTTGGAAGTTGTAGATGCAGTTGCAAATGCTGTAGTTAATTTTTGTTCTAGTTCTGGAAGTGATTTTGAATGTTTTGAGAATAGTGAAACAAATCCATCAAGTATAATTTCTTGTGAAGCTTCTTTTGAAAGAAGAGAGACTACAATAGACAGTGCACTTGTAATTTCATCAAGTTGTTTTGATGCAGGAATTCTTGAAACATCAAGATACTTTCCACCAAGATCAATTCCATCTTCAATTAATTCTTTAATGTTAACAAACATTGTATCAGGAATCATTGACCAGATTCCAGGATTTGTAATGTGTAGATCACCAGAAAGATGAGAGTCAGCTACATCTTTTGGTAAGATGTTTGTCAGAAGATGTTCAGCAAATACTGTTTGTCCTGTTTTAAACAAGAGACCTTCAGCGCCATTGTCTACATTGTCTAGATTAGTAATCATCTCTTGAACGTCAAACACAGGCAAGCCTAGGCGTGCAAGCTTGTTGCGGTATTCCTCATGACCATGCTCAAGCAAGACAGAGTTTACCATTTCCCTGATAAGTGAGCCTGTAAGATAGGTAGTTTGATATTTGTAGATTCTATTTTCAACTTCTTCAGTAATTTTTTGTGCTAATTCAAGTGGGAGGCTACCTTCACGTACCAATGATTGTATGATTTTGTGAGAATTAAATTCCTCAATTGATTCGTGTGATGTTCTAACATACATCTTTCCACTTTCAATAATTGATCTTTCTTCAATTTGTCTTGCTAAGCTCAAAACTAGTTTTCCAAGATTTGTAATTGTGTAACGTCTTTCAGATTTGTTTAATGCAACAAGTGATTGTCTAAGTAATTTTCTCAAGTGGTATGCAAATTTTCCACTCTCTTTTTTTGATTTGAATCCAGCCAGAGATTTTAATTCTGAATAAGTTAGAGGGCCTTTTGAATTTAGAATTCTCAGGATATCGATTCTGTTAGGACTTGCCATGACAGAAAAGATCATTCTGACACGTTTTGATGTAGATTGTAAAATTCCACCGCGTTTTGGTGAATCTGAATCATCATCTAAGTCTGTATCTAGATCATCGTCATCCATGTCTGCATCTAGATCACCTTCTAGATCCATTTCTAATTCTTCATCAGACATTTTCATGTATTTTTCTAAAAAAACGCACTAATTAAGACTTATGACAGAATGAATTTGGATCATTTTTGATCATTTTTCTAAATGCATTGAAAGATTTTTGATCTAATTTTTAAAAATTGTAAAAAAAGATCAAATAGGAGAGATTATTTTTCTTGAACATCTAGTGAAAACTCGGATGTAGAGAGTTTCTGTCCACATGACGGACATTTTCCACTATAAGGATTCATTACATCTTTTAGTGATTTTAACATCTTCATGTTTGTGATCTTTTCACCACATTTTCCACATGTTACTTCTACTGACATGAAAATGATCATAATCACAAAATAATTAAAAATCGATTTTGATTTTTTTTAATAATTCAAACAAATAATTTTACTGTTTTTCGATGATGATTCCTCTTTCATCAAAACCAGTGATTTTTGCTGGAGTTCCAACTGGGAGGTCTGCAGGGGTGGCAATTCCTGCCATAAATCCTGAAATTCTCAAATCTGAATTATCTACTTCGAGTACAACAAAGGCATATGGAGTGTATTTCTCAAAGCCTGCAGGGGGCACCGTAATTATGGTATAGGTAGCAATTTTGCCAATACCATCCAAAAGCACATCCTCAAAGCCCTTACTACCACATTCTCTACAGAAATATGCAGTTGAAAGATGAAGATATCCGCATTCAGTACATTTGTGAGTTAGTAGTTTGCCGTTTTTGGCATTTTCAATTACTTGTTCTTCAATTGACATTTTACACACTCTGGAAAACATGAACAGCACAACTTGCGCCAGTTGCACCAAAGTTATGAGTTAAACCAATCTTTGCATCTTTGACAGTTCTTTCACCAGCGTTTCCAGTTAATTGATCATATACTTCAACTACTTGTCCAACACCAGTAGCTCCAATTGGATGTCCTTTTGATTTAAGACCACCTGATGGATTAATTGAGATATCAGAATTTAGTGCGGTTCTACCTTCACGTACAGCTTCAACACCTTTTCCTTTTTCAAAGAAACCCAAGTCTTCAGTGTCAACAACTTCTGCAATTGTAAAGCAGTCATGTACTTCTGCAAAGTCTACATCTTTTGCAGTGATACCTGCCATCTTGTATGCATCAGCTGCTGCAAGTTTTGTACTTGGAATTGTCGTCATGTGATCACGTCCTTGCAATGCTGCAGGAGAACCACCACGACCTGAACCAATACATTCAACATAATCACCACCGTGTTCTTTTGCAAACTTTTCAGAACATAATATTACAGAACTTGCTCCATCTGAAAATGGACAGCAATCAAATAATTTTAGTGGACTTGCAACAACTGCAGAGTTCAATACATCATCAATAGTAATTTTTTTCTGCATGTGAGCTTTTGGATTCAATACACCATTATCATGATTTTTTACTGCAACTCTTGCAAAGTCTTCTTCAGTAGTGTTAAACTCTGTCATGTAAGCTCTTGCCATTGATGCAAATAATCCTGGAAATGATGCACCTGCTTGACCCTCATAGAAAAAGTCTGAACAATATGCAAAGTAAGTTGTTGTCCATTCAGTTCCAGTATGAGTTACTTTTTCAACACCAGTTACTAAGAGACAATCATAAAATCCTGCTGCAACGTTGGCATATGCTTCTCTAAAGGATACAGAACCACTACCACAGGCAGATTCAATTGTTAATGATGGTTTGTCTGGAATACCTAATCTACTCATCAAAACAGGACCAATGTGTACCTGCTTGTCTGCAACTCCAAATACGTTTGAGATGTAGGATGCTTTGATCTCCTTAGGAGAGATTCCAGCACTTTCTATGGCTGCAACTGATGCCTGAGTAGTAATATCAGCAATGCTATCTGCTAATTTTCCATACTTGGTGCTTCCTGCGCCAAGAACACAAACCTTTTCCACAAATGTCACTGACCCAAGTCCCTATAAAAATCGTTTTAGTAAATTCATCATAAGAAAATGCCATCAAAGAAATTGCAAACTGTACAGATCAAAAAGACCGTGGTTAGACATTCGGTTAAAACTACAAAGTCAAAGACTAGTATCTTCAAAAAAGAGATCATTCAGTATTTGGATGGTAATGGGTATCTATCTTGGTCATCAAAAGACAAAAAATACATGATTCTTGGAACAAATTCTCCAAAAAATGGATTGGTTCAATGTCCTGAGTGTAAAGTAGGTGAATTGATGGTTATTCGCTCAAGAACAACAAGGAAGCGATTCATGGGTTGTTCTAACTTTTATGGTGGGTGTAAAGCATCATCACCTTTACTACAAAAGGCAAAACTCAGAGCTACAAAGAGTCCATGTGAGGTTTGTAAATGGCCAATGGTGATTTTTCGTTACTCACGAAAACAACAATGGAGTAAACAATGCTCAAACTTTAACTGTAAAAGTAGAATCAAGCCTTCAAAGTAGGATAGATATCAGTTCTTCTATTTTTGAGTAATGGTAAAACTTTGCGTATTTGTTTTACTTTTTTGAGATCTATGTTGACATATCCTATTCCTTGTTTCTTTTTCATATCAAGTAAAATTTTTCCATATGGATCAACAACTAGACTTCTTCCACAGTAAATGTTTCCAACTTGATCAGGTGCAATGACATAACAGCCATTTTCAATTGCACGAGTTTTGTTTATTGTAATCCAATGTTCTTCTTTCATGTTTCCTTTAACCCAAGCTGATGGCGCAACTAAAACTTCAGAACCTGCAGCTGCAAGTGAGCGTGACATTTCAGGAAAACGTAAATCATAACATATCATCATTCCAACTTTACCAATTGTTGTCTTTACAGGCTTTGCAATCTTTGAACCTGATGCCATCTTGTCTGATTCTCTAAAACCTAATGCATCATAGAGATGAATTTTTCTGTAAGTAGAGATCACTTTACCGGTTTTGTCAATTACAAATGAAGTGTCATATACTCTATCTTTTTTTCTACTCTTCTCATAAAATGAGCCTACAACTTGAACATGATTTTCTTTTGCAGTATTAGCAATAGTGTTTACAAAGTTTCCATTAATGGTTTCAGCTAGAGTGGCAAGTTGTTTTGGTGTTTGAGAAGAATTTGTGTAAAACATCATAAATTCTGGAAATGCACAAAGCGTTGCATTTTTGGAAGCAGCTTTCTCAATGAATGAAATAATTTTTTTTAGATTAGTTTCTTTGTTTGTTGATGCTTTGAATTGTACAACTGCAGCTTTCATTGCAAATTAATAATCAAATGACAATAAAAGGAAAACGATTGGTACAATCGCAAAATGTACCATTTTCTTCTTATGTAAATTAGTCATACTAGAAACATACCGACCATAGTGTGTATGTCAACCTGCGACTGGCAGGGATTATCCAGTCACTTTTTTAAAAAATAATTAGAGTTGGTTTCCAGCTAAAAACCAGTTTTCTTTTGGATTATCTTCAAAAACAACAATAACATGATTTTCTTTTGTTTTTAGAATTTCAACTGCTGATTTTGTGATTGCTTTTGCGTATTCGTCTTTTTGTTCCTGTGTTCTTCCAGGATACATTGATACTGTAATCAATGGCATGAAAACTCAAACTAGAATCAAGAATTTATGCTTTCAATAATCTGGTCTGTATCCGTATCGTGTACCATAAGTGTATTCAGAACTGTGTGTTTTTTTGTAGAGATAACCAGTTGCAAATCCTATTGCAAATCCTCCAATGTGTGCCATGTATGCAACACCACCACCTGCAACACCAAAGCCACCTATGAAAAATGGTAAGAGATTTTGGAAGACCAACCAAAATGGCAAGAACCATCGTGCTTGAATATGCATCATTCTCCAAAAGAAACCCAACATAAGAAAAGTGGTAATTCTAACTCTAGGGAACATTGCCAAGTATGCGCCAAGTACTCCAGAAATTGCTCCTGATGCGCCAACTGCAGGAATAGAACTTGTAGGATCAATTACAATGTGGGCAAAACCCGCACCAACTCCCCATGCAAGATAAATTAAAAGAAATTTTGCTTTGCCAAATTTTAGTTCAATATTATCACCAAAGATCCACAAAAATAACATGTTACCACCCAAATGCATCAAACCTCCGTGCATAAACATAGAACTAAACAATGAAAAGTACGGAGTATCAGGACAAGAAATTCCTGGTTGAATCATTGATGAGAAACCAGTAATACAACTAGGAACTGCTCCCCATTCAAAAAACATGAATGCAGCACTTTGATTAGAAAATTCCCAAAATTGACCAGTAACAGCTACTTCGTAGAAAAATATTACAACATTGAGTATGATTAATCCAATTGTAATTTTTGGTTTGAATCCTGGAGGATGTGGGTTTTCATCTCTTAATGGTAACATTAGTTGTTTAGTTTCAATGAAATTTGTATAATAAGATTTTTCAATTTTGAATTTGTATTATTCCCTCTTTGATCAGAAATTGAATTCCTTGTACAAAGGCATCATCATCAATTGCACCTTCTGCCCACCACCCTGCATTGTTTTTAATCCATGCTGGAATTTCATTAGAACCAGAATTTTCACCTGAAGATGTAGCAGGTATTAGTAGAACATTTTCTTTGATTAAAAATTGAATTCCTTGTACAAAGGCATCATCATCAATTGCACCTTCTGCCCACCAACCTGCATTGTTTTTAATCCATGCTGGAACAGTTTCAATTTCAGGCTCACTAGGATGAATTACTAGAATGAAATTACCTTTGGACAAAGAATTTCCATCAATATTTGATAATACAAAATTTGCAGTTCCTACTTGATTTTCATTAAATTGTATTTTGTGTGAATTTGGCAATTCAGAATTTACATTTCCTACCAAATGTTTTGAAAATATTTCAGAATTATTTTGAACTATTGATAAATCATATTCTACTATTTTCTTTGTTTTATCTGAAAAGATCTCTTCTAAACTAAGAAAGAATGTAACTTCTTTTCCAGATTTGATAACTTCAGGTTCCCATGACAAGAAAACTTTGTATCTTAAATCAGGAGTTGCGAATTCAAGAGGAAATTTCACCTCATCACTTGGTTGCAGTTCAAAAATTATCATATCATCAGAGTATTTTGAAGCATCATTACGAATTTGTTTTAGTAATTCTTGATTTAGAACAATGTGAATGGTTCTATCTTCAAATGAATAATCATCAATATTTACAGTATCATCAGGTAATGGAATGTCATTAACAATTGCTTGATATGTTGTAAAAAGAAAATCTCCAAATGTGTTTGGAACTCTAAGCTCTTGATGAACCACACTTAGTTGTTCTAAATCTTGATTCCAATCAAAAGGCATAGAAATTGTTACTTTATTTGAATCAAAATTAAATGAATCAAGTTTATCAAAATATGAAATAACTTGAATCGTTTGTTCATTATTTTGAGAATCTGATACTTGAAATGATTTTATTTCAGCTAGACTAATTGCTCCTTGTAGTTGTACTTCATCAGATAAAACATTGGAATCAGAATCAATAGATAGTATTTTGACATTATACTCATACAGGCCACCAGACATGAAAATAGGACCCCGCATAATTAGAGATGATTCATTTTTTATCCAACCCCCTAGTACAGGCTCAATTTCTCCGTCTATAGTGATATTTTCAGAATTTTCAGTAATTACTTTGATTGATAGATATCCTAGTTCACCATGAAATATTTCTTTGAAAATTTGTTTGCCATCTTTTTTTAATTCAAATTCAAATGTAACATGTTCAATTATTGCATCAGTATTTGCATCAAACAATCGAAGTGAAATATATTTTTCAGATTCTTCAGGATCATATATTGAGGGAGAAATTGAAATTGAAAGCGATGCATCTTTGTTTTCAATTTTAACTGGAGGCAAAACTTCTCCTCCTAATCCATGACCAAAAGCAAATGACGAACAAAGTGAAGATATTAAAAATGCAAATAATATTGCGTTAAGAATTTTCAAGATTTTTAAATTAGGAGAATCTGTTATAAAAAAATAATAGATGAGAAACTGGCAACCAAGATGACTCCTCCTAGTTTCTCACCGACTATGGCCTGTAAGATGAGTTAATACAAAATAGATTAAAACATAATTGGTACATTCGTCGTATATACTATACTTGTAAGATTCCATTTGTTATCAAGAATTGAATTCCTTGTACAAAGGCATCATCATCAATTGCACCTTCTGCCCACCACCCTGCATTGTTTTTAATCCATGCTGGAATTTCATTAGAACCAGAATTTTCACCTGAAGATGTAGCAGGTATTAGTAGAACATTTTCTTTGATTAAAAATTGAATTCCTTGTACAAAGGCATCATCATCAATTGCACCTTCTGCCCACCAACCTGCATTGTTTTTAATCCATGCTGGAACAGCAGGTTTTGTTTCTCCAACAGTTACTGATCCAATCATCCATGGGTGAAGAGTACAATAGTAGTCAAAAGTTCCATTTTCTTCAAATTTGAAGGAGAATTTTTCCCCTGCAGCCACAACCCCACTATCAAAGATACCAGAAGACCCTTCATCAGGAGTTCCAGATGTGACTGTATGAGCTGAACTGTCCTTGTTATCCCATAATACGATTTGATTAGGCTCAATAGTCAAACTAGCAGGAAGGTAACAAGAGTTATCTGTTTCACATCCGGGTAATGATGTTCCAATACCAATATCTACAAAATGATCACCAATCAATTCTTCTTTTGGTTCAGATACTTTGAATGAAAATTCTCCCGAAGTATCAAAGTTGTTTACATTTGAAATCCTTACAAGTGCCGCACCAACTTGATCAAAGTTTATTTTGACAGAATCAGTTCCGTCATGTGCTTCCAATCCCTGTTTTGATTCTATTATCCTACCATTAAGAAAAACATCTAGATCATAGACGTTTTGTTGAATAATTACATTAGAAATTGGATCATGGAATTCTATATGCATTGTAACATCATTACCAGGATTAATTTTTCCTTTGGGTGTTAGAGATAAATGAAATTTCCAGTCTTCTTCAGAAGACAATTGAATTACTTTATCACCATTCTCTAATGAAGCATCACTTTTTTGAACATCTCTTAATTTGCCTGATTGAATGCCAAAGATCATTTTATCATTTAATTCAGGAGGATTTTCATCAATCATTTTCAATAATTTTTTTGATGAAAGTAAAAAGTGAACTACAATTTCCTCATTACCAGAACGATCAATTGTTCCAAAATAAGAAATATCATTTACAGTCAACATTATATCATGATTTTCAAAAATATCTACTGTCTTTGGAATATAATATTCAGCATGAACAAAGGGAATTGATTCGATAAAGTCTTCATTCCAATCAAATAGCATTTGTGCAGTAAGTTTTTTGTCTCTTTGATCATAGTGAAAGTTATCTATTTTATCAAAATATGTTGCAAACATCAAATCATGTGTTACATCATCAATGTCAATAGAAAATGGGATAAATTCTCCCATAGTAAACATAATTTGAAATGGTGTTTCAGTTTCAGATACGGGCTCATTTTCAATTGATAATAAGGTCATTTGAACATCAATTAGTCCCCCTTCCAAAAATAATGGAGCCTCAATAGTCAAAGGAGAATCATTTGAGGCTAGCCAGGCATCATTTTCTGCAGTTTCACCTGAAAAATTCACGTTAGAGCTAGGTATGATTAATGTTCGAAGTTTTTCATCAGGAGAATATGCATCAAATTCTACAATCAGATTTCCTTGTCCATCAAAGATCTCAACTTTATGTTCAACACCTAAAACTACTTGTCCAGTATCATCATTAATTGTTGTAATATCAAAAGTAACATGTTCTTCGTTTCCTTCTAAAATTGAAGGACTTGTTTCTAATTGTACTTTGAAATAATTTTGGTTGATAAAAATAATATCACTTTCCTCACTACCAGAACCTCCACCATATGCGATTTGTGTTGATCCAAAAATCAAAAGTAGATAGAGAGCTCCAAGAAATAACTTATGATTCATGTCAATCAAAATGTTGTAAATTATTTTAAGTTAACAAAAATTCTCAGACTTTGATTAATCCAGATGCCATCAAGAATTTGATTCCATTTGCAAATTCTACATCAGTAAGATGACCTTCAGACCACCAACCTGCATTATTTCTTACCCACATTGGAATTGATGTTATGTTTACATCTTCATCAACAATTTCTTCTGCAGCAGATACACTAATGATATTTTCTTGAACTAGATACTCAATACCTTTTGCAAAGTCTGGATCATTGATTTGTCCATCAGACCACCACATTGCATTCTTCTTTACCCAATCCGGAATTGCAATGTCAGTTGAAACAGAAGTTATTGTAGGTTTTGACATATCAATGTCACTTGAAACCGGAGTTACTGTAGGTCTAGGTGTTTCAACAAATATCTCTGAATCATCTGAAACCATATGAACGCCAGTATCAAGAACTAATGCTCTTGCAACTATTTCCATACTATCAGCAGTAGTGTATGGTCGTGGTAATGTAATGTCTTCATATTCAATGTAAATTGTATCACCATTTGTAACTCTCAATCTATTTTGCTCTTGAGAAGAATCTCCAGTGGTCATAAAGAACTCGCCTGGAAGATAATTGATATAGTGAGGATGTTCATATCCTACAAAGTAATTAGGAGTACTTCCAACTTCAAAGGAACCATGTCTAGGTACAACTTCTTCTAAAATTGCTTCAGGTGCAACTTGGAATGAGAAATTTACTTCTTGACCAGGTTGATCAAAGATGTTAGAAACTACAATTTTAGCAGAGCCTCTCTCATCAAAGCGAATTGGTTCTACACCTTGTCCGTCTACCCAATATTGATCATTTCTTGATTCAATTAATTCACCGTTAAGATAGATATCCATATCATAAGACAATCCCATCTCGTGGATGTCAGTTAAGCCATCATGAACCATTAAGTTAAAGTCATAATCTTGATCAACACCAATTACACCACCTGGTTCAGTCCAGAGATATGTTTTCCATTCTCCATCAGGAGTGTATTTTGTTAATGAGCTTGCAGCTGGTTCACTCAAGTGACGATCATATACTGCATTCTGAATTTTTGCATGATCCATATCTTTTACAAATTGAACACCAACAAATATTCCTGCTTTATCTGAATCTGAATATACTTTAACATAATTTGTGAAAAATTCTCGGTGGTGCTTCCACAAGTCGGTATCACGTATGAAAAATGTGACTTTTTCATTTACATCATAGGTATCTTTGTGGAATTCAGCTTGTCCCATTTGCCAAGTATAATATGCAGTTTTGTAAACATGTTGATCTTCATTATATTCCCAGTCAACTGTTAATCTACCATCTTGTGTAGATGTTGCAATCATTACAGCCCTATCATGTGCTGAAATATTCATTCCATCTGGATCCATAGTCATTCCAGGTGTTTTAACAGTAGTAAGAAATGTATCATGAACAGTATAACGCATTGCACCTGTCAATTTTACAACTCCCATGAATATGCCAGTATCAGGGCCAGTTTCTGTAAACTCAACGCCATTTACACGGTTGGCATCAGTGTAGACATCAATTGGATTTGATGTGGTACCAATTTGTTCAATTTTATCATCATCCTCGTTCCATCCTGGAGCATAAATCAAGACGTTTACTCTATCAGTCCAGCCAATTCCTTCATATCTTTCATTACAATCTTGTAGTTTGAAAGTTTCATTTGCACAGAATTTCATTATAATTCCTGCTGATTTTTGTACATTTGTAAAACCAGTATCAGCTAAGACTGGGGATATTGTAATTGTAGATGTTAAAATTACCATAAATGCGAAAATTGCAATTGTTCCCATACTTTTTGCCATATGAAATCTAAAACATTGTTTTGAATATAATGGGAATGGTTCATTCGATAAATGTACCATTAGATCTATTATTTGACCTCAACGTGACAGGAATGGAAATGTTCACTCCATTTTGAATGACCTACAAATCTTTTTGACTCAAATTCTTGCAGGTCAGTAAATGTAGTACTAGTTTTACCAACTGTGTTTCCCTTGGCATCCAAAAAAGATATTGAGAGTTCGACTTGAGGTCGCTTTAGATGATCATTATGATATTGACCAGAAATTGTTACTAGTCCAAAATCATCACGTATACATGAAAAATTTTCTACACCTTGAATTGCAGATTTTTCTGGTTCAATAGATTTCGGTACAGTTTGAATTGGATTAGAAGAGTCTTGGGAAATATTTTCTTGAATATCTTTTTGTAAAATATGATGTAATTGAGAACTCATGTGATCATTATTGAAATACGCAATTTTTTTTAGAATTTCACTCATAAATCTAGTTGTAGGCTCGGTTTCATCTAAGATTAGATCAGAGACATCATAATTGTAGTGTTCATTATGTTGATCAAATATGATAACATGTATTATGAAATTTTCATAAATGCATGATGTTAATCCACCCTTTGAAGTATAGTTAAACAAACATTCAGAATTTTCATTTGGGTTTCCACTAAGATATGCAGATTCGAATACTTTGTCTTTATTTTCAAAAGAATTCCAATAGTCATCTAAATCATTTTTGTTGTTAAATTCAATTATTTGCATTGTTAATGTAGGTACTTTGAATTTGTAAAAAATTGGTTCGTATACTCTAGTAATGTCATTGAAAATAATTTTGACAGAATCTACAACACCTTCTTTTTCTTCAAATTCATATTCAGTTGAAAATGTTCTCCACTTTGTCTCTTTTGTAATATTCAAAATTTCTTTATCATTTAACAAATATTTTTCAAGACTTGATTGGAATGTTTCATCATTTGAAAAGATACTTTGCTCGGGGTTGTATTCTAGATACCCAACTTCTCTCAAGTAATGAATTGTTCTAAGAAATTGTAAATCACTTATTTTTCCATCAATCCACCATTCTGCTCTATCTTTAACCCAATATGGAATTAATTCTAAAGTCTTTTCTTCGTATAATTCGGGAATATCTTGAATTACAGTTTTTGCAGTATTGATTAGAATTTCTTGTGATTTTATTTCATCAGGTATGATATTTTTATCAAGAATGTTTTGAATTAGTGCTAAAAATTCAGAATCAGACATTTGCCCATCTATCCAGATAGAAGTAGTCTGTCTTACCCAATCAGGGAATATGCTAGGCTCAGAATCATCTCCAAAAACAGGATTTTGGAGTGAAATTACAAGTAAGAGGACAGTGATTGCAAATAATGAACTGATTTTTAGATTCATCAAGTAGAAACCTCCTTTGAGAATTGTGATAGTGCATCTCCAAAGTCAGCATCACTGGAATCATACTTTGCATACTCTACACTTCCACAAAGTAACAGCCAACCTCTTACCTTGCCAAATGCATCTGATTTTGATTCATCAAGCACACTTAGTAACTCTTGGTTTGTCATTTCTTTGTAAATTTCCATATTTTGTGAATAATAGTATCGAATTGCCTGACTGAGTGTTTCAAATGCTTCTTTTCTTTGATTATTATCAAACAAATTCTGAGATTTGTTTATCATTTGTTGAGTTAATTCTCTAAAGTCAGTTTGAGGCTTTGACACTTGCAATAGTGGTTCTTCATACTTTCTTTCTGATAATTTCTTGCGCAATAGATATCCAAATACTGCTAATGCAACAAATACTGGAATAATCAAGAGTAGTGAAATATTTTCAAAGCTTTGTGTAGGTGCAGTTACTTGGAACGGATTACTCTGTAATGAATCACGTATGTGTCTTGTATTTTCGAACTTTGGTTTTTCAAATTTGAAATTATCAAATATGTTTTCTGGTTCACTTGTAGGTGCAGAAACAGCTATACCAGTATCAGGTAATTTACCAGGTGGAAGCTGTTCACCAGACAATATACCATCAAATAGTTGCAGAGTCTGTTCAGAGAATGCATCATTCATTCTTTCTTGAATTTGTTCTTTAGTTAGTAAGAGATAGTTTGGAGAGTATTCCCTTAGATCAAACTCACCCTCACCACTAAACGTAGCATCTTCCATCATTTGTCTACCAAGTGTGAATTCTTTAGGAGTAAAGATGTCGTTTGGAATTGCTGCTAAATTATCCATACTGTATCCACGTTCAAGCACAAAAAGCTCCAAGTTTGAGTTTGGATTATAATCAAATGCCTGACCTTTTATCAAATATCTACTATCTCCAATAGGATCAAGCAAAGCTTCTGCAATTTCGACATAGCCATCAGAAAATCGGTCATAATATTTTATTTTATGTTTAAAACTTTCTTGTCTAAGATCTCGTTGTTCAATTAGCATTCCATTTAGAATTTGACCTTCTTCTGAATCAATTGTAATTTTATAATCTCCAATAGAGTAGTTGTTACCTGTAATGAATTTATCATAAATTGGTTTTACAGATTCTGTATTTTCTACTACCAATTCTTCATAGCTGGAAACTATTTCAGCTTCTTGCGTTGTAACATGTTCTTTTTCAAGTTGCCCTTCAATTAACCAATCCATTTGAATTTCGGTAGATTCTGCAAATGCAGGATTCACAGCTATGAGAGGTAATAACAAAAAGATTCCAATAATTTTTTTGCTAAAAAGTAAAGAGTTATGCGACAATTCTATACCTGCCATAAATTATGTAAGCATCAATTAGCAATAATCCAATTGCAGCAGCTATAAACCAATCTCTTATTGTAGAATATTCAATTTCATAAGCAAGATTAGAGCTAAGATTAACAAAAATTTCATTTAATGTTTGCTCATCAAGTGATTTGTAGTAATTTCCAGAGGTTTGTTGTGCAATAATTACAAGTGTTTCTTCATCTAATTCTGCATATTGTGGTTCGCCATAGATATCATCTCTTAGAAAAACAGGTTCAATTGAACCTAATCCAATTGTATGAATTTGGACATTGTTGATTTTTGCATACTCTGTTGCTTCTTCTGGTGTTACTAATCCGGAATTATGTACTCCGTCACTCAGTAAGATCACTACACCTTTCTTGTCAGGAATTGATGAAGCCATATCTACTCCAAGTGCAAGTCCATCTCCAATGGCAGTAGCACCCAATCCTTGTTCTATTGATGAAATTGCATTAACTGATTTTTCTTTATCAGGTGTAAGGTAAGAAACAGTTGTTGCACCTGACTCAAAGAGAACAACTCCCACATTATGCTGAGGTCCCATTTTTAGAATCAGATTATTTATGGCGTTTTTTGCAGCATCCAGACGTGTTGGCTCATAATCTGTGGCTGCCATACTTTCAGAACCATCTAAAACTATGCTCAAATTGATGCCATTTTCAACTGATAGTGTTGGGATTTGAGGATTTGCAAGTCCAATAATTGCCAATCCGAGAATCCCCATCATCAAGACAAATGGCAAATGTTTTCGCAGAAAGTTTTTGCCCATTACAGATTTTTTTACAATTTTTAGTGAGCTAAATTTCATGATAGAATCTT